>NZ_JBSSCC010000011.1:0-71356 GCF_054059455.1 Thermostichus sp. MS-CIW-23
CAAGATGCTATCCACTCGTTGATTTCCGGCAAAGTGTAGTTGTATACGTCCCGGCCAATCTCCAGCCACGCCAACAGCAAGGCCTCCGTCCCGCTACCGCGAGCGGCTTGTTGGGAGGCATCTGGATCAATCCGGTACTTGTAGGTTACCGCCAGCATAAGTAGGTTTTACTACAGATTTCGCTCAGAGGTATGGCGGGGATCCCTGTATCCCGGTGCTCACCCTGCGGGTAGAGTGCAGGACTGATTGCCCCTGCACCTCCGTTAGTTAGCAGATGCGGGATCCTCACCAGTGCGCCGTTGGCCACAGTCTACGGCCCGCTTTGCGAATAGCCGTTTGGGCCATCCCAATCCCAAAGGATCCCATCTCTGCACCCCAAAGTTGCCAAAGTTGAATGAAGCTTATGATTCAAGCCGAGCCAAAAAGATTCGGCACAATGGGGAGAGCCATTTCACCAAGCTGTTGAGGACATCGCTATGGCCTACAAACTCTGGATCGACGGCCAATGGGTCGATAGCCAAGGGGGGGGCCTGATGACCATCGAGAACCCGGCCACCGGCGAGAAACTGGCAGAGGTGGTGGATGCCAGCCCTGCCGATGTGGATCGGGCGGTGCAAGCTGCCCAGACCGCTTTCTACGATGGCCGTTGGTCGAAACTTACCCCCGGCGAGCGATCCCTGGCCCTCTGGAAATTGGCGGATCTAATCGAAGCTCGCGCCGCCGAATTGGCTCGCTTGGAATCGGAAAACACTGGCAAGCCCTACGAGTTCCTCAGCTTGGGGGGAGATCTGCCATTTGCGGTGGATAATCTGCGTTTCTTCGCCGCCGCCGCCCGCGACATCCATGGCTTTAGTGCTGGGGAATACGCCAAGGGCTACACCTCCCTCTTTCGCAAAGAGCCAGTGGGGGTGTGCGCTCAAATTACCCCCTGGAACTATCCGCTGATGATGGCCGTCTGGAAGATCGGCCCCGCTCTGGCCGCCGGCTGTACGGTGGTGCTCAAGCCCGCTCCTGCCACCCCCCTGACCACCCTGATGCTGGGGGAACTGATCGCCGAGGCTGGGATCCCGCCCGGGGTAGTCAATATCGTTACCGGAGGCAATGCCACCGGCCAAGCCCTGGTGGAGCACCCCCAGGTGCGCATGGTCAGCCTTACCGGCTCTACCGCCACCGGCAAGCAGGTGATGCGGACAGCGGCAGATACCCTGAAGCGGGTGCATTTGGAACTGGGGGGCAAAGCGCCGTTTATCGTCTTCGAGGATGCGGACGTAGAGACCGTTGCTGCCAAGGCCACATTTGCTGCCACCGTCAATACCGGCCAAGACTGTACGGCAGCCACCCGCGTCTATGTGCACGAGAGCAAGCTGGCGCAGGCGCAAGAGGCCATTGTAGAAGCCATGCGCAAAGTAACGGTGGGATCCCCTTTCGAGGCGGGAGTGGAGATGGGGCCTTTGGTCTCAGCAGCCCAGCGGGAGCGGGTGATGGGATTTGTGGAGCGGGCCAAAGCAGAGGGAGCCAAGGTGCTGACCGGCGGTCGGATCCCTTCCCAGCTTGCCCAGGGCTACTACTATGAACCCACGGTGATTGCCAATGTCGATCAAAAAGCGGAGATCGTACAGAGTGAGGTTTTTGGGCCGGTTCTCACGCTCGGCTCGTTTCGCGAAGAAGCGGAAGCGCTACGCTTGGGCAATGACGTCCTATACGGGCTGGCGGCTTCTGTGTGGACTCAAGACATCGGACGAGCGATGAGGTTGGCCGCCGATCTGGAGTTCGGCACCGTCTGGATCAACGACCATATTCCCATTGCCTCTGAGGCCCCCCATGGCGGCTTTAAGCAATCGGGATTTGGCAAAGATCTCTCGGCAGAAGCGGTGTGCGACTACCAAATCACCAAACACGTGATGATTGCAACCCGCTGAAGTGATGCCCATTTTGAACAGAAGATGACCACCAAACAGCGGCGGCTCACCAGGGGTATTCCCAGTCGCCGTAGGCCATTGGTGGCCTTGATTCCGACCTACCCCTTCCCCTTGGGAGAGGGCTTGGGGAACTGTCTGGAGCCGGTTTGGAACCTGATACATTCACGCTGAACTCTCCTGAACATGGTTCAGGAAAGAAGCGATCGCATCCTGCCTATCTGTGAGCAGGAAGGCGGTATCCCGCAAAGCCCTGAGGAATACCCCCCGAGCGCTTTCCCCCTTCACTTCCCGGCAACCGTTGCGGTGGACTCAAGGATCAGGGGGAAACTTGGTCTACTATATCCCTCTCAATGACTTTTGCCAAACCGCCTAAAGCTCAGTAAATTCAGCAAAGTTCAGGGTTTTGGGGGTTAGAGGCATGCTCCCCAGAAAATCTCAGTTGCAAAGGCGGTGCGGAGCACTCAAGCGATAGACTGGGGTGTACAGCTCCCGCTCCGCTGCGAATCTGCTCGATTGAACCGTTGCTCGCCAAGCCTACCCGCCAACCATGGGATCCGCAACTCTATCCGCTCCTTGTACCTTTCCCCTCACCGCTGTAGTGGGGCAACAGGCGGCCAAGCTGGCTCTGCTGCTGGCAGCAGTGGATCCCAGCCTAAGGGGTGTGGTGCTGGTGGGGCCTCGCGGCACCGCCAAGTCGGTTTTGGCCAGAGGGATCCACGCCTTGCTACCGCCCATCGAGGTGATTGCGGGATCCTATTGCAACGACGATCCGGCGCGACCGGACACCTGGTCGGACTGGGCCAAGGCTCGCTACCCAGCCGGAGAGGTGCCGCCCACCCAAGTGATATCGCCCCCCTTTGTCCAGGTTCCCCTGGGCGTCACCGAAGATCGGCTGCTGGGATCCGTCGATGTGGAGGCCTCCATCAGGCAGGGGGAAACGGTCTTCCAGCCAGGGCTCCTGGCTGCTGCCCACCGGGGCGTGCTCTATGTGGATGACATCAACCTCTTGGACGACGCCATCGTCAACTTGTTGCTGACGGTGGTGGGGGATGGGGTCAACCGCCTGGAACGGGAGGGGCTGAGTCTGCAACACCCCTGCCGGCCTCTCTTGGTGGCCACCTACAACCCCGAAGAGGGATCCCTGCGCCCCCACCTGCTGGATCGCCTGGCACTGGTGGTGCCGGTGGGGCAGGAGCTGAGCCTAGAAGAGCGAGGGGAAATTGTCCAACGGGCAACGCAATTTGTCGATGCTCCCGAGCCCTTCCTGGCCGAGCACCAGGCGGAACTGGAGGAAATCCGCACCCGCATCCTCCTGGCGCGGGAGTGGCTGCCCCAGGTCAAGCCGCAGCGGGAACAGCTCCTCTACCTGGTGCAGGAGGCCATCCGCGGCAACGTCCAAGGGCACCGGGGAGAACAATTTGCCCTGCGAGCCGCCTGTGCCCTGGCAGCTCTGGAAGGACGGGATCGCCTGTTGGCCGAGGATCTGCAGCAGGCTGTGCAACTGGTGCTGCTGCCCCGCGCCCGTTACGACCCCGACCAGCCCCCGCCTCCCCCCCCACCCCAATCCCAACAACCCGATCCTTCCCCAAGCAATTCCGACGACACCGGCGAGGACCAGGAGGAGACGGATCCCCAGCCGGAAAGCCTCAGCCTGCCGCAGGAGTTTTTTTTCGATCCTGAGCAGGTGGCCCTGGACCCGCGCCTGCTGGCCTTTGCCCAGTCCCTCAACCAGCAGGGAAAAACGGGATCCCGCAGCCTGGTGTTCAGCGCCGACCGAGGCCGCTACGTCAAGCCCATCCTGCCCCAGGGATCCAACCCCCGCATTGCCGTCGATGCCACCTTGCGAGCTGCTGCCCCCTATCAGAAAAGCCGCCGCCAGCGGCAACCGGGACGTAGCGTGATTGTGGAGCCGAGCGATATCCGCGCCAAAAAGCTGGTTCGCAAGGCCGGAGCCCTGGTGATCTTTGTGGTGGATGCCTCCGGCTCCATGGCCCTCAACCGCATGCAAGCGGCCAAAGGTGCCGCCCTGCGCCTGCTCACCGAGGCTTACCAAAACCGTGACAAGGTGGCCCTCATCGCCTTTCGTGGGGAAACTGCCGAAGTGTTGCTCCCCCCCACCCGCTCCATCGAGCTGGCCCGCCACCGTCTGGAATCCCTGCCCTGTGGCGGGGGATCCCCTCTCGCCCATGCCCTCACCCAAGCCGTGCGCATGGGAGTCAATGCCCGTGCTGCCGGCGACGTGGGCCAGGTGATGCTGGTGGCCCTCACCGATGGTCGGGGCAACATCCCCCTCAGCCGCTCTTTGGGACGGAGCGACAGCAAAAGCCAGTTGGGAGCGGATCCCATCGACCTCAAGCAAGAGCTGCGGGAGATCGCCCTGCGCATCCGCGCCCTGGGGTTGAAGCTGCTTTTGATCGATTCCCAAAGCCGCTTTGTAACCACCGGCTTCAGCGCCGAGCTGGCGGAATTGGCGGGCGGACGGTACTTTCATCTGCCCCGCGCCACCGACCAGGGGATCGCAGCCGTGGCCCGCTCGGCTATGCAGGAGGGACGCACCTACTCCTGAGAGAACAGCCTCTCCGTCGGCGGAGGTTGTAACTTTTCTTAATGGTTGGTTATGATCCCTGTAGGCGCTCTTTACCTTTTCCCATGGCTACAGGACTCCTGCCCCAACTTTCCCTGCAGAATCCCATGGCTGTCGATTGGGTTAGCCGAGGGGTAGGCGCAGCCATTCGTGCCCTCTTTAAGCATGCAGAGCGGCTGGAGGCGCGCGTGCGAGTGGAGCCTGTTGCCAAATTGTTGCAGGGTCGTATCGACAGCTTTGAACTGTTGGGCCAGCATCTGCAGATGTACAACGGCCTGAGGCTTTCGGCTCTGGAGCTATTCTGCAATGCGGTGGCCATCGATTTCAGCCAAATTTGGCAGGGGAAGATCAAGCTGCGCCAGCCAGTACAGGCCACAATGCGCGTGGTGCTGAGCGAAGACGATCTGGCGCAATCGTTTAACACACCTTTTGTGCTGAATAGGCTGGCCCTGGTGGGACAGGATGGCAGCCCCCTATCCTTCCATCACGTCCATATCAGCATCACCCCGGCGCGGCGACTGCAATTCCAGGCAAATGTACAGCAGGGAGAAGCCAGGGCTTTCTGCGTCGGTTTTTCCGCCCAGGTTGAGGTGCTGGAGCGGCGTCGCATCCGCTTTACAGATCCAGTGTTTGAAAGCGGTACAGAAGAGGAGCTAGCCTTGAGCCAAGCTTTGGTACGCTGCCTGAATGAGCTTCTGGATTTGGATCGGCTCGCCTTGCGAGGCACTGAGCTGCGGGTCGATCGGGTGAACTTGCAGCCCCAGCAGATGATCCTGTACGGCAGCGCCACCCTGGCCCAATTTCCCACACGCCAACCCCAATGGGAAAGTGCTTGACAGCCTTTCAAAGGGCGGCTACGCTCAATAGTGGTGAGGAGTGAAGAGAAGAAGCCTCTGGGGTCGAAACACGGACAGACTCCCAGAGGTTTTTTCATGCCTCAGGAGCTTGAGAGCTCCGCTCTGCCCCTCGATCTTGATCTGTTGAATCTGTTGAACTTGTAGTCCTTTGACCCAAACTGGGACACTACACCCAAAACGTTGGTCGCGTCGTCGCGTCAGCGTTGCCGAGCAATAATGCATGCGGCCAAAGGCTTTTCTCAATGGCCCAGGTGCCTCACCCTAACCTGAAACGACTATGATTGCTCAACGTTGGTTACGCCTGGGGATCAAGCTGTCTTTCTTTGCCGTGATGTCCACAGCTTTGCCAACCGGAATACGGCGCGGCTTCTCTAAAGAATGGGGTAGCTGGGTATCCTAAAAGCTGGGGTTACGGCATCCTTCTTTATTCATGGGGATGAAGTGGCTCAAGACATAACGGTCATTCTAAGACCTAGGAAAGAACTCTTCAGCCTTGACCGTGAGGGGATGTTTATTCTTTGCCTACGGTTGGTTCACTATTCAAGCAGGTCTTGTCAAAGCGAGCACACCGAGTTTGAAACAGCAACCACTCCGCCTACTTGAGTTTTGGCGCCGCCGCTTTCCCCACAGCCTGCGCACCCAGGTGGCATTGGTCATTGCCAGCCTTTCGTTTGTCCCCAACTTGGTTTTCATCCTGTCGGTGCAGTGGATCTGGCCCGACACGCAGTTCAGCACTGAAGGGATCCTCCTGCTGCTGCTGTGGATCCCGTTGCTGGCGGTGCTATCGGCGGTGGTGGGCTATGCTCTGTCCTCCATGATTTTGCGCCCCCTCACCCTGCTGGCCCGCGAGTTGGCTCATTTGGAAACCTTGATTAACCAGCCCGCCCGTTGGAATCTGCTGCTCCGCCCCGGGGATCCCCAGGAAGCCCTGATCTTGCGGCAGGCTTTTGCCCAGTTGCTGCGCCAGATCCAGATCGATCAAATGCGGCGAGAAGCCTTTACCGCTACCCTCGTTCACGACCTCAAAACCCCCCTCATCGCCTTTGGGCACCTGCTGAGCGCCTTTAAACAGGATCAACAGCTCGAGCCGGAGCAACGTCGCGCTCTGCTGGATCGCATCCTGCAGGAAAATCAACACAATCTCTCTCTGGTGCAGAAAATGGTGGAGGCTCACCGCCTGGAGCGGGGAGAGATCGAGTTGCATCCTCGGCCTTGCGATCTGGGATCCCTGGCCAGAAAGGTGGCCGAGCGCATGGGATCCCTGGCCCAGGAGCGGGGGATCGATCTGCGAGTCGAAGGAGAAGGGTGGGGCAACGCCGATGAGGCAGAGCTGGAGCGGGCGCTGGTGAATCTGGTGGACAACGCCTTGCGCTACGCACGCCATGCGGTGGTGTTAATCGTCAGCCCCCACCAGATCCAGGTGCAGGATGATGGCCCCGGCTTGCCGGCTCCCCTAGAAGAGTTGGCCCAACCCTACGTGACCCAGCCCATTCACATTGCCGGCCACCACTACCCAACCGGCTCAGGAGGTCTGGGGCTATATATCGCCAGGCGCATCCTGCAGGCCCACGGGGGGGACTTGCGGTTGGTCGAGACGGGATCCCAAGGGACTGCTCTAGCCCTGGTGTTGCGCTAACCCAATAGATTGGTGCTGAACAAGACTGGTGTAGTCATTTTAAGTGACATACTCCCGCACTCATGTTGATGCAAAGCGCTCCGCGCCGCTAAAGCGAGAGAGTGCGGGCTTCCCAGTGACTCCGGTTAGCGCTCCGCGCCGCTAGCGCGAAAAGGACATTTCCTGGGCTTAAGGACTACGTCCCGCTAACGCGAAAAGGACGGGATGCCCCGCCCCTGTACTTGATGTCTATAGCGGCAGTGTATAAAACCCCGCTACTTTTTATGGCACCAGTAAGGACAAAACATCATGTCCCCGCCTTTCATCCCGACCCTCACCCTGGATAGTGAATAGTGGATAGTGGTTAGTGGATAGTGACTATTCACTATTCACTAGCCACTAACTAATAGAGGGCGGGGCTTCCCGGCGGTGTAGCTAGCGGTAACTAACGGGGGTGCAGGGGCAATCAGTCCTGCACTCTACCCGCAGGGTAAGCACCGGGATACAGGGATCCCCGCCATACCTCTGAGCGAAATCTGTTGAGCGAAATCTGTAGTAAAACCTACTTATGCTGGCGGTAACCTACAAGTACCGGATTGATCCAGATGCCTCTTGCTCTTGTCCGGTGGACAGGGGTTCCTGGGTGCAGGAGTCCATCCTGCCTGCCGATGCACCGTTCCCTGTGGATTAGACTTGTTTTGCAAGCTGGCAGTAGCCAGGGAGGCTGGGGAAGGGGAACCACCTGTCCAGTCGTTTTGTCGGGGGTTGTAGACCCAGACAAGTGGCGTGGGGCAGGAATGCCCAGCCGCGAGGTAAGGACTCCGTCCTGCTGACGGGAAGGGTGGCCCGCGCTCTGTCCGTAGGACGAGCGCCGGGAGGATGTCACGGTGCATGAAGGGTGGGATCCTCTGCACAAGCGTTCGTGAGGTTGGGTTCATGTCTTCCGTGCTGTGGCAAGCGATTGGGTATGCCTGTGGGATCTCGCTGGGGCTCCTAGGCTTGGTTGCCCTGGTCAACGTTCTTGTGGGGTGGCTGGATCGGCAGACCTCAGAGACTCCGGAGGAGCCGACCGAGTCGCCAGAACCCTGCAGCACAACGGAGGGATCCCCGTCGGCATGAGTGACAGGGTTCGCGTTCACGTCTGGGTACGGGGGCGGGTTCAGGGGGTGGGGTTTCGCGCCCACACCGAAGCCATGGCCCGCAATGCCGGTGTTGGCGGCTGGGTGCGCAACTTGCGGGATGGTCGCGTCGAGGCCGTTTTTGAAGGATCCCCTGCTGCGGTGGAGGCCATGCTGCGCTGGTGCCAACAGGGCAGCCCCGGTTCGGTTGTGGAGGCCATTGAGCAACGTTCCGAGCCGCCGGAAGGTCTACCCACTTTTGAGATTCGCCCTACCGTTTGAGGAAGTTTCGCTGTTCTGAGGATCTGCTTCAAGCTGGGCTGCTCCGGCCTCGTCCTGGGTTCTGGGCTGCCGTC
The DNA here is from genome assembly GCF_054059455.1 of Thermostichus sp. MS-CIW-23. NCBI lineage: Bacteria > Bacillati > Cyanobacteriota > Cyanophyceae > Thermostichales > Thermostichaceae > Thermostichus > Thermostichus sp. MS-CIW-23. The sequence continues at coordinate 8,450 of NZ_JBSSCC010000011.1, forward strand.
CCCAGAAACTGTCTGTGAGCTGGGATCCCTCCAAGGTCACACTAGAATGGTTACACCGCCAGTTTTTCCTATCCCATGACTGTTGCTGCCCCCGCCAAAGTGCAATACGAAGCTGTGATTGGGCTGGAAGTTCACTGCCAGCTCAGCACTCGCTCCAAGATCTTCTCCAGCAGCGCGACAGCCTTTGGCGCTCCCCCCAACACCCAGATTGACCCCATCTGCATGGGCCTGCCCGGCACCCTGCCGGTGCTCAACGAAAAGGTGCTGGAGTACGCGGTCAAAGCGGGTTTGGCCTTGAATTGCACCATTGCCCCCTACAGCAAGTTCGACCGCAAGCAGTACTTTTACCCCGACTTGCCCAAAAACTACCAAATCTCCCAATACGACCTGCCGATTGCTACCCACGGCTGGATTGAGATCCAGCTCAGCGACGGTCGTACCAAGCGCATCGGCATCACCCGTCTGCACATGGAAGAAGATGCGGGCAAGCTGGTCCACGCTGGCAGCGACCGCCTATCGGGATCCAGCTACTCTTTGGTGGATTTCAACCGGGCGGGGGTTCCCCTCATCGAGATCGTCAGCGAGCCGGACATCCGCAGCGGGGAAGAGGCAGCCGAGTATGTGCAAGAGCTGCGCCGCATCCTGCGCTATGCCGGGCTGTGCGATGGCAACCTGCAGGAGGGATCCCTGCGCTGTGATGTGAACATCTCGGTGCGTCCGCTGGGGTGCGAGACCTTTGGCACGAAGGTGGAAATTAAAAACATGAACTCCTTCAACGCCATCCAACGGGCCATCGAGTACGAATTCAACCGCCAGGTCAAGGTTGTGGAGGCGGGCGAGCGGATCGTGCAAGAGACCCGCCTTTGGGAAGAAAACAGCCAGCGCACCATCAGCATGCGCAAGAAAGAGGGATCCAGCGACTATCGCTATTTCCCCGAGCCCGATCTGCCGCCCATTCGCGTTACCGAAGCGCAGAAAACCCGCTGGCAGGCAGAGCTGCCGGAATTGCCCGGTGTGAAGCGGCGACGTTATCAGGAGGTGTACGGCCTCTCGGTGTACGATGCCCGCTACCTCAGCGATGAACGCAACACCGCCGAATACTTTGAAGCCGTGATCGCCGCCGGTGCCGACCCGAAAGCAGCCGCCAACTGGATGATGAGCGACATCGCCAGCTACCTCAACACCCACAAGCTGGACTATCCCGACATTGCCCTGAAGCCGGAAACCCTGGCCGAGCTGATTGGCCTCATCGAGCAGGGCACCATCTCCAGCAAAATCGCCAAGGAGATCCTGCCGGAACTGCTGGAAAAAGGGGGATCGGCCCGCGCCCTGGTGGAAGCTAAGGGCATGACCCAAATCTCGGATAGCGCTCTGCTGGGGCAGATGATCGCCGAGGTGCTGGCAGAAAACCCCGAGCAACTGCAGCAGTATCGGGGGGGCAAAACCAAGCTCTTCGGCTACTTTGTCGGGCAATTGATGAAAAAAACTCAGGGACGGGCAGATCCAAAGCTGGCCAACGACCTGCTCAAGCAACACCTCGACGGCTAGCTCCAAGCATCTGTGAGGGAATAGCCCAACTCCTGCATCATGCGCCGCAGCAGGGGCAAGCTCAGCCCGATAACATTGCCGGGGCACCCCTCGATCCGCTCCACAAACAGGCTGCCGCGGCCATCGATGGCAAAACAGCCAGCACAATTGAGCGGCTCACCGGTGGCCACATAGGCGCGGATTTCCTCGTCGCTGGGCTTGGCAAAAAACACCCGCGTCACCGCATAGTGGGTGAGGCGGCGGTTCTGCTTCGTGTCAATCAAGGCATGGCCTGTGTAGAGCTCTCCCACTTCGCCCCGCATTTGCCGCAGGCGCCGTTCCGCCTCCAGAGCATTGGCCGGCTTGCCCAGGATCTCGCCATCTAGGTAGAGCACGGAGTCGGCCCCCACGACCAAGACGGGCTCCCGTTGCTGGGCCGCCACCACTTCGGCTTTCGCCGAGGCCAGCTTCTGCACCAGCTCCACCGGATTAGAGCTCTGGATTTGGCTTTCGTCGAAGTAGCTGGGTTGAACGCGATGGGGGATCCCGGCAGCCTTTAACAATTGGCGGCGGGCAGGGGATTGCGAGGCCAGTACGATAGGAGGCAACATCGACTCAACACCTAATTAACACCCAAAGCCTGGACGTTTGCTTAGGGGAAGTTCGCTCTGTGAGCTAGTTTCCATTAGCTTAGTTAGTATGCGCCTGATGGGCGTTGAAAGGAAACTCTCTCGATATCTTCCCAGCCGGATCCTGTTTGTGACCACTGTACCCTCACAGGCCCCCACCCCAACTGATCTCGATCTTGCCCGTTCCGGGATCCTTCAGCGCCATTGGGGGGATCAAGACACCCCGGAAAGCCGCTGGGTGAATTTGTTGGTGGCGGTGTTGGTTTTCTGTTCATCCACCTTCTTTGTGGTGGAAACCTATCCCATTCCCCCTGAGGTACGTCTTTGGCTGGAGCGGGTGGATCGCCTCATTCTCGGCCTGTTTGTGGTGGAATATCTGCTCCGCCTGGCGGCGGCCCCGCAAAAGCTGCGCTACGTCTTCAGCCTCTATTCACTCATCGATTTGCTGGCCATTTTGCCCTTTTTTGCCGGGCTAACCGATATTCGCTTCATCCGCCTCTTGCGCTGGTTTCGCATCCTGCGGCTGCTGCGCTTGGTGGAGGGCAAAACCCTGTTTGGGCAAGTGATCTCCGCCGATAGCCGCATTTTGCTGCGCATTTTCTTCACCCTCTTTGCCATTGTTTTCGTCTACTCTGGGCTGATCTACCAGGTAGAACATCCAGTGAATCCTGGCGCTTTTGCCACCTTTTTGGATGCTTTCTACTTTTCCGTCGTTACCATGACCACGGTGGGGTTTGGGGATCTCACCCCCACTTCTGAGCTGGGCCGGCTGCTGACAGTGTTGATGATCTTGACGGGCATAGCCCTGATCCCTTGGCAAGTGGGGGAGTTGATCAAGCAACTGGTAAAAAGCGGCAACTCGGTACAGTGGGCCTGCCCAGGCTGTGGCCTCTCCCAACACGATGGGGATGCCCAATTCTGCAAGCGCTGCGGCACACTGCTCTATCCAAGGGATTGAGGCTGTTGGCCAATTTGGGGCAAAGACAGGATAGGCTAGGACGGGTTGCAGGAGGATCTGCGATGTTGGCCCACCCCGAGCTAACCATCCCCGGCAAGCTGAACGTGAAGGCGGGCGTGGCGATGCTGGTTGCCGCCATTGTCCTCGGCTGGATCCTCAGCCAAGTTCAGCCGTTGCCGCTCGCCCCCCAGGAGGCTTCGGGGATCCCTGCCGAGCCCCTCCTCTGGCAGGAGGTGCCCAAACAAAAGTACGCCTGGCATATTTGCTACGCCTTTTTAGGCAACATGGGGTTGATCAACATCGGCGGCGGACTGGCCCTGGTGGTGCTGGGATCCCGCTTTACGGCTGGGCAAATGCTCTCGCAAATTCTCCTGTTGGGGGGAATGCTGCACCCGGCTTCTTGGGCTTTGGTGGCCCTGACGGGGCTGGAAGGGTGGGGCTGGCTGGGTAATGCCGGAGCCGCAGCGGTGGCGGTGGTGGTGATGGTGTTGTTTGTTTACCTGGTCTTGGCCACCTGCCGTTCCCTACAAGCCGTCCGAAGGCTGACCCAATCCCGAACCTGCCGTTAGCCCCAGTTGGGGAAAGCTGAGAAATCGTTTAAGATCGTTAACGGCAACACTCTAAACAACCGGACGGTGCTCTGCATGGCGGTGCAAGAGGAGGTTTTTTTTGAGGGCGGCCCCCACAGTGGCGATTTGGTGTTGAACTCCTTCATTGGGGCTACACTTGTCGGCTTGCCTCTGTTTGTGGGGGCACTGGTGCGTAAGCTGTGGGTACACTATCGGATTACCAATCGTCGCATCACCGTGATTGGGGGATGGGGCGGCAAGGAGCGCTCAGATGTAATCTACGGCGAGATTGCCAAGGTGGTTATGGTGCCCCGTGGCTTGGGCGTGTGGGGAGACATGGTGCTCACCCTCAAGGACGGCAGTCGCCTGGAGATGCGGGCCCTGCCTCGCTTCCGCGAGATCTACAACTACATCAATGAGCGGATCGACGAGAAAGCCAAGCAGGTGAGCGGCCCAATTGGCAAAAAGCGCCGCTCTGCCAAGTCCTGACCGTGCCTGAGCTTTGGGGATCCCTTCCTGTGGCTGTCCCCACTCTTCCCAGCCGGGATCCCGCTTGGCCTGAGCGCCTGGCCCTGGTGCACGAGTACCTGATCCGGCCGGGGGGATCGGAAAAGGTTTTGCAGGAGCTGGTGGCTTTTGCCCCACAGGCCCCCCTTTACGTCAGTCTCTTCTCCGCTCACACCCTGCCGCCGAGCTGGCAGGAGCTGACAATTCACACCTCCTTTTTGCAAGGCTGGGCCAAGTGGCTGGGGGTGTTGCGCCCTGACTACCACGCCCGCCTCAAGTATCTGCTGCCCTGGATGCCGTTGGCCTACGAGAGCTTCGACTTTTCGGGGTATGACTGTGTGATCTCCAGCAGCCACGCCTTTGCCAAAGGGATCCTGACGGGAGCCTCTACCCTGCACCTGAGCTACATCCACAGCCCCACCCGTTACCTCTGGGAGAACCGGGAGCTGTATCTGCAGCGAGAAGGGCTGGGGAGAAGCGGGCCTGTTGGCACAATTAGCCAATGGCTGCTGCACCGCCTGCGCCAATGGGATTTTCTGGCAGCTCAACGTCCAGATCTGTTGATCGCCAACTCCCAGCACATTCGCCGCCGCATTGCCAAGCTCTATCGCCGCGAGGCTGTGGTCATTTATCCGCCCGTTCCGCTGCAGGGGTTGGAGCCGGTGGCGGATCCCAGCGCCGATTATGACCTGGTGGCAGGCCGACTGGTGCCCTACAAACGGGTGGATCTGGCGATTGCCGCCTGTGAACGGCTGGGTCGTCGGCTGCTGGTTGTGGGCGAAGGGCCGGAGCTGGCTCGGCTCAAGCGACTGGCGGGGCCGCAGGTGGAGTTTTTGCCCCATCAGCCCCCCGATCGTTTCCGGGAACTGCTAGCCAATTGCCGGCTGCTGCTGTTCCCCTGGGAGGAGGATTTTGGCCTAGTGGCAGTGGAGGCCCAGGCCTGCGGCCGCCCCGTGGTTGCCCTCAACCGGGGAGGTGCCCAAGAGACGGTCATCCACGGCCAAACCGGCATCCTCATTCCCGAGGCCAGTGTGGAAGCGCTGGTGGAAGGGCTGCGGCAGGCGGATCGACAGGAATGGGATCCGCAGCGGATTCGGGCCCATGCTCTGCAATTTGCCCCAGAGCGGTTTCATGCCCAGCTGGGAGCCCTGTTGCGCTGGGCTTGGCCTCGTTTTCAAGCTGGAGAACGGTTGGATCCCCGAGAATGGAGCGCTCAGTAGGGCCGCCGCTGCACAAAAGTCGGCAACTCAATCCGGTTGCGACTGCCCGTTTCCCCTCCTGCCCGTGAAGCGGCCAAAGCGGAGCGTTTCAGGAGCCTTTCTGTCCGTTGGCGCCAGCCGAGCGGGGCACTTTCTTCCCGCTCGTCCAGGGTGAGCGGCGGGATCCCTGGGGTGGGTGTTCTCCAGGTGGTGGCCGGGGAAGGAGCAGACTCGTCAGCCGCGGCAGGAATCCGTTCCTGGGCCCGATGATTCGACCTGGGCTCGACAACCGCTGGCTGAGGGGAAGCGGAGGCCGACTGACGCAGTGTGGCCAGTTGCTCTTCCAGTTCTTGATTGCGCTGCTGCAGCAGGGCCACTTCCTTTTCTTGGGTTTGCGCGTAGGCGTGGGCCTGCACACACTCGGTTTTCAAAGCCATCACCTGCTGCTGCAACTTCTCGATTTGCTTTTGGCTGACCAGATGATGGGCCTCGGCCAGTTCTCGCCCCCGCCGGGCTGCTTCCAGGCTTTCTCGGGTGTCCTGCACCTGCTGCTGAACTTCCTGCCACTGGGCAAGGGTGGGACGCTGGGCCAACTCTTGCATGAGCTGATCCCGCTCGGCTCGCAAAGCACCAAGCTCGCGGGTCAAAGCCTGCACCTGCTCCTCCAGGGCAAGGATTCGCTGCGCCTGTGAGGACTCTGTCTCCCTGAGGTGGGCGGCCTGGGCTGCTTCCGCTTCCAGCTTGGCAATCTGTTGGGCTTGCTCGGCCTGCTGCCGCTGACTCTGCTGCAGCTCTTCCAGCAAGGTGGCCCGCTCGGCCTTGGCAAAAGAGGCCTGTTGGCGCAGATGATCCAGCTCCGCTTGCAAGTGTGCCCATTGCTCTGGGGTAGGGCGCTCTTCCAATTCGCGAATACGTTGCCGGGCAGTGTTCAGGTCAGCTTCCATGTGTGCCTTTTCGGTTTCCAGATGGGTCTTCAAACGCTGCCATTCGGCTTCCGCTTGGCGGTGGGCAGCCTCTAGCTCCGCCCGTAGGGTTTCCAGTTCTTGGGCAGAAGGTCGAGCAGCCAACTCTTGGATTTGCGCTTGCAATTGTGCTTTTTCCTCCTCTAGCTGCTGTACACGGAGCTGCAGTTGGGCTTGCAAAAGCTGCACCTGCGGCAACTTGACGGCGTATTCTCCCAATTGGTTGGCCTGCTGTTTCAGCTCCAGGAGCTCCTGCTGCAGTTGGTAAAATCGGGCCGGATCGACGCGCCGCTGCAATTCCGCCTTGAGGGTTTCAATTTCCGTCTGACTGGTTTGCAACTGCTGCTGCAGAATGTGGTAGTGCTCCAGCGTTGGACGGCGCTCCATTTCCCACAGGAGATTCTGCAGTTCTTCGATGTGCTGTTGCTGAAGCTGAAAAGCCTCTGGGGTAGGGCGCTGGGCCAGCCGCGCTTTCTCCTCTTGACACGCTTGCAAAGCTTGATCCCGCTCTTGAATCTGGGCCTGTGCTTCCAGCAGTTGATGTTCCAGGCGATGGATGCACTCAATCTGCTGCAATGACAGCGCTTCCGATTCGGCGAGGGATCGCTCTAGGTTGCGCACCCGCGCCCGCAAGGCTTTTAGCTCCTCTTCCCCTTCCATATCCAGGCTGCTCGACAGGTTATGGGCCTTACTGTAGCAGATGGTCTGGATGAAAATCCAGCTCGCCACTATCTGTAGTGTAAATTTTTAGCTTTTCCCAGAACCAACACTAACTCTGTTGCCCCCACCCTCTATACTGAGAAGGTGAGTTTTCAGATGAACCCTGTGATGAAGCTGGGATCCAAACCTTGGGGATGGGTGCTGGGCCTGCTGGGTGTGGCCTTGGTCGGTTGTGGTGCCGATGCGCTGACGGCCAGTACTCCGCTGCCGCCTTTGATCACCAGCAGCGATATTCCTTCTGTGGTGAATCGGAACGGCTTTTTGGAGCTGGGGGTTTCGGTATCGGTGCCGGGCCGGATCCCGGCGGAGCTGGCGTTTCAGGTGTCGTGGTCGGGGATTGAGGTTCAGACGCTCTCGGCAGCGCAGGTGAATTGTGTGTCGGGAGAGGTGTCTTGTACAACCCGCTTCCGCATTCGTCCTCCCCTAAGCTTGGTGCCCGGCTCCTACCTAGTCAGTTTGCGGGTCTTCGACCGGTTGGGCCAAAGCGCTGCGGTGACCGGGATGGTGCTGGTGAGGGATCCCTGAGGTCGCCCTATCCTTGCCCAGCCTTGAGAAAGCGGTGCGGTTCCCGTTCCCATAAGCATTGCGTAGCAGTAGGTAGCAGTATGAGGTGCCGTAGGCATAGCACCTCTGCCCAAGCTTTGAATGGGTAAGGGATCCCTTCAGCGGGGGGGAAATACTTTTTGGCGAACATCGTCGGCGAAAGCTTCCACTGCTTCTCGGATCGCCTGTCTCAAATTGGTATAGGCCTTGGCAAAAGGGGGAATCCGCTCGCTCAGCCCCAGCAGGTCGTGGGTGACCAAAATCTGCCCATCGCAGGCCGGCCCGGCTCCAATGCCCAGGGTTGGGATCCCCACCTGGGCTGAGATTTGGGCAGCCAATTCCGCCGGCATGTGCTCCAGAACCAGGGCAAATGCCCCTGCTTGTTCCAGGCTGAGGGCCTCTTGTCGCAGACGCTCCGCCTCCGGAGTGGTTTTTCCCTGCTGGCGATAGCCTCCCAGTTGATGTTTGGCCTGCGGAGTGAGGCCGATATGACCCAAAACCGGGATCCCCCGCTGCACCAGAAAGGCCACCGTTTCCACCATGTCGGGGTAGCCCCCCTCCAGCTTGACCCCGTTGACTCCTGCCTCCTTCATCAACCGCCCTGCTGAGAGGAGAGCTTGTTCTTTGTGGACTTGATAAGTCAAGAAGGGCAAGTCGGCCACCAAAAAGGCCCGTTCTACCCCGCGGCGCACCGCCTGGGCGTGATGGAGCATCTGTTCCAGCGTCAGGGGCAGGGTGCTGGTATACCCCAAGTGGGTCATGGCCAAGCTGTCGCCCACCAGGATCAAGTCGATCCCAGCCTGATCCAAAATCTGAGCGGTGGCGTAGTCGGCAGCCGTGAGGGCCACCAAAGGTTGACCCGCCTGCTTGGCCTGGCGAAAGTGGTGAATGGATAAAGCAGCCATATCTCCATGATCTCATCTGGGCGTTCCTGCCAGCGGTGCGGAGCACTTTCCCATCAACCGCATCCCGTGGGGGAAGCAAGCTTGGCTTTGAGGCTGGGAAGAAGCAGGAGACTCGGTTTGCCGTTAAGATGGTAAAGCCCCATAGCTGACTGGAAGGGTGACAGAGTGGTTGATTGTGACGCTCTCGAAAAGCGTTGTGACTGCAAGGTCACCGTGGGTTCGAATCCCACCCCTTCCGTCTTCAGGCATACAGTTTTAGAACGCCTTGCCCAGCTAGGGCCTCTGGGATTTTTGGGGATCCCACCCAAGCCCTTCGCATCAGCGGTGCGGTTCCCCCATAACACTTTGGCATGGAGCCAAGGTCAAGGTTGGATGGGGTTCTTGGCCTTTCTTCTAGAGTCTTATGTTCACCGCTCCTGCTCTCTCTGCCCAACTGCATCCGCTCATTCAGGGCTTATCTGAGGCAATCCTGAACGTTTGGGGATCTACCCTCACCCTAGCCCCCTATCCTCTGCCTGAAGATCTGGGCTACGTGGAAGGCCGCCTAGAGGGTGAGAAATTGCAAATTGAAAACCGCTGCTACCAAGGGGATCCCTTTCGCAAACTGCACCTGGAGCTGGCCCAGGCCGGGCAGAGCCTGGATATTCTCCATTGCGTTATGTTTCCGCAGCCGCAGTACCCGCTGCCGCTGTTCGGTTGCGACATTGTGGTCGGTCGCGGACAGGTGAGCGCCGCCATTGTCGATCTCTCGCCGGTGACCCCCAGCTTGCCCGATCTCTATATCCAGGAGCTGGAAGCGTTGGGATCCCATCTCGTCCCTTTCCAACACCGGCGCCGGTTGCCGGAGTGGGGCACGATTTTTTCTCCCTACTGTCTGTTCGTGCGTCCTGCCGACGAAGCAGAGGCCGACCGCTTTTTGCACTTTGCCCGCCGTTACTTGGAAATTCACTGCCGGCTGGCGCAGCAGATCCCCCCACAGACGGATCCCGGCCAGATTTTGGCCCACTACCAGGGGCAGCAGCGCTATTGCAGCCAGCAACAGCAGAACGACCGCACCCGCCGCGTTTTGGAAAAAGCTTTTGGACCCGCCTGGGCAGAGCGCTACATGAACACCGTCCTTTTCGATTTGCCTCCCAGTCCCGTGCAGATCTAGACGGGATCCCCTTGCAGCCGCTGCTGGATGCTCAACGCCAATTTTTGCCCCAGGAACTCCGGCATGGCTGGAGTTGAATCCGGCCCCAGCAAGTAGAAAATAAAGCGCGTCTGCTTGCGGCGGAGCATCAAGTTGAGGTTAACAACGGTCAAATCCTCCTGCGCGAGGGCCGTCATCACCCGGTAAAACGCGCCCGGCTGGTTGTCCACATCCACCAAAAGTGTGGGCAAATGAAACACCGGGTCAAAATAAAAAGAAACCTGCACGTCTTTTAGTCCGGCCTTGAGATCAAACTCCAGCGCCAAGGTTTCGTGAACGCGAAACACACCCGCCAGGCATTCGTGAATGGCCCGTTCTAGGCTGAGCTTGGTTTGGGAAGAAAGGCTGTGGCCATCGCGGGAGACAATGGTGCGGATAAACACCAGGTGCGGTGAGTAGATCTGCCCATAGAGATGAATGCCATGCACCGAGAGATTAAAAGCAGTGAACACCCCAAACAGATCGCTGAGCAGAGAAGGTCGGTTGCGGTAGGCCAGGCAAACCACCGTCTTGCGACCTTCGTCCTGCATCTGTACCACCGCCTTGCGGGTTTGGTAGAGGGCGTAGGCCAAGCGCAGATTTTGGGCCTGCACCTCGCTGCTGACAAACTGGCTGTAAAAAGGCGGAAAGCTCTGGTTAAAACGCCGCATCAGAGCGGATCGCGTCAGCGGGACGGAGTCCTTGCGGGTGCTGACTTTGAGCGGCTGGGGATCCTCATGGGCAGCCCTTTCCCCTCTGGTAATCCCCCAAGGAGCTACCTTCGGCTGCTGCCCTGACTGCTCAATTGACATCGACCTCGCCACCTGCATTGCTCTTTCTTCATCCTTACATCGTTGCTCAGTACGCCCTAGCCAAACCCCATCTATCCGCAAAATCACTGAGGCTCGGAACGAATGTCAACGCTGCATCCAATTCTTGTTCAATGCTTTTGGACTTAATCTATCTCACAGGGCTGAGCTGGTCATCCAAAGAGCCGCTGAGGGTCATCCCCCAATTGGGGGGATCCTTCCCTTCTTCGCTGCTGAACCGACGCTGTGAGCCTTTCAATCCCAGAATAGCCAGAATAAGCCTAAACTATGAATTGAGCAGAGCGCTGCAATTTTTGATATAAAGTGCCGCATTGAGTGCTGGCCGGCTGGGTGACATGAAGCGCTATCTTGTTGGCCATCACTTTGGTTTTCCTTTAGGTTTGTGAAGGGATCCCTGTGAGCAGAACTGTTGCCAATCCCACTCCGTTTTCGCCCGCACAAGCGCTGGACCCCGCTGGTGCTTGGTGGGATCTCAGTCTCATCGCCTCCCCTGCCCAAGAAGACCTGATCTTTTGGCGGCTGGAGAATTTTGGCTGTCGGGGCATGACCAGCCAAGCCCACGGCGAAGATCAGGTCTGCATTCACGCCTATCTGCCTTGGCCTCACGTCAGCCTCCTGGATTTGGCAGCCCTCTCCCTGCGCCTGCAGCAAGATGCCCTCATTGCCGGTCAGCGGGTTCCGAAGCTGCGCTGGGAACGCATAGAGGCGGAAGATTGGAGCAGCAGTTGGAAGCAGCACTGGCAGCCCCAACCCATCGGGGATAAGTTGCTCATTTGTCCGGCCTGGCTGGATCCGCCCCCTCACCCCGGGCGGCACCTGTTGCGGCTGGATCCCGGTATGGCCTTCGGCACGGGCACTCACCCCACCACGCAGCTCTGTCTGGAGTCACTGGAGATGCGCCTGGAGGGCGGCGGGGGTGCCGAGGGAGTGACTGTGGCCGATGTGGGCTGTGGATCCGGGATTCTGTCGTTGGCGGCGGCCCTGTTGGGGGTGAAGCGGGTGTTTGCGGTGGACATCGACCCCCTGGCGGTGCAAGCCACGATGCACAACCGCGATCTCAACGGCCTGACGGATCGCATTGTGGTGGCTCAGGGCAGCCTGGAGCAGATTCCCGAAATGGTGGATGGGCTGGTGTGCAACATCCTGGCAGATGTGATCCTGGATATGATCCCGGAGTTTCGGCTGGTGGTGAAGGAGGGGGGATGGCTGATCCTCAGCGGCATCCTCATCGAGCAGGCCAAGTTGGTAGCCGAGATGCTGGAGGCCAACGAATGGGTGGTGGCAGCCCTCTGGCGACGGGGGGAGTGGTGTTGTCTGAACGCACGCATGACCTGAGCGCTTTGCCCCGGTTGGCGATTGACCCGGCGCAGCGGGATCCCAGCGGTGTTCTCCATTTAACTGGTCTGCAACAGCACTACTTGCAGCGGGTACGCCGCCTCAGGCCAGGGGATCTCTTTTTGGTTTTGGACGGCTCAGGCAAGCTGTGGGCGGCCCGTTGGCAAGCCCAGGGATCCCGAGTTGTGGGCGAGGTGGAGGTGCTGCCGCGGGAATTGCCTGTTTCTTTGCATCTGGGCTTGGCGGTGGTCAAAGGGCAGGGGTTTGACGAGGTGCTCCGCCAGGTTACCGAGCTGGGGGCGGCGCGCATTACTCCCCTGCTGACGGAGCGCACCGTGTTGGAACCGGGATCTGGGCGGCAGGAACGCTGGCAAAAAATTGTGCGGGAGGCCGCAGAACAATGTGAGCGGTTGCGCTGGCCTCAGGTCGATCCCCCCACCCCTTGGACAAGTTGGCTGGCGGAGCTACAAGCCGTTCGCGCTACTCGGACGGAGTCCTTTTGGTGGGGTATAGCCGTGGCTCGGCACAAAGCGCCCCCGCTGGTGCAAGCCCTGCCAAAGCTCAGGGATCCCGTCTTGGCCATAGCCATCGGCCCAGAGGGGGGCTGGACCGTTGCCGAACGTCGGCAAGCTGAGGAATATGGGGGGGTGTGCGTCTCCCTTGGCCCTACCATCTTGCGAGCTACCACCGCCGCTGTTGTTGCCACCAGCCAAATTGCCGCCACCTACTCCTGGTTGGACTCGAGCTTGGATCGGGGTCATTTGGCTCCGCTAGCGACGGGGAGTGTTGTCGCCGATAATCAATAACTAGGCCGTTTGCGTCAGCGGGACGGAGTCCTTTGACGAGAACAGCCATTGGCATAGCAGGCGGCCAGGCCCACCCCAGGGAGGGAGAACGAGAATGGAGATGATCCAGGCGGTGCGGGGCACCCGAGATATTCTGCCGCAGGAGGTGCGGCTCTGGCAGCAGGTGGAAGCCAGCGCCCGAGAGATCCTGGGACGGGCCAACTACCAAGAAATTCGCACCCCCATCCTGGAGTTGACGGAGCTCTTTGCCCGCAGCATTGGCAGTGCCACCGACGTGGTGGGCAAGGAGATGTACTCCTTCAGCACCCGTGGCGAGCAAGAGGTGAGCCTGCGCCCAGAGAACACAGCAGGTGTGGTGCGGGCCTATATCCAGCACGGGCTGCAAACGGCTGGAGATGTGCAACGCCTCTGGTATTGTGGGCCGATGTTTCGCTATGAGCGTCCCCAGGCGGGGCGGCAACGCCAGTTCCACCAGTTGGGGGTAGAGCTGCTGGGCAGCCGGGATCCCCGCGCCGATGCGGAAGTCATCGCCTTGGCCTGGGAGCTGTTGCAAGCGGTGGGGGCGGAGAACCTGAGCTTGCGGCTCAATTCCCTGGGGGATCTGCAGGATCGGCGGGCCTATCGCCAGGCCCTGGTGGACTACCTCACTCCCTTGCGGGAGAAGCTGGATCCTGACTCACAAGAGCGTCTCACCCGCAACCCGCTGCGCATTCTAGACAGCAAGGATCCCCGCACCCGCGAGATTGCCGAGGGGGCCCCCAAGCTGCCGGATTACCTCGGCCCAGAATCGCGGGCTTTCTTCGAGCAGGTGCAAGCTCACCTGCAGATGTTGGATATTCCCTACCAGTTGGATCCCTACTTGGTGCGGGGCCTGGACTACTACACCGACACCGCCTTTGAGATCGTCTCACCTGACTTGGGATCCCAGAGTACCGTCTGTGGGGGTGGTCGCTACGACGGCTTGGTGGAAGAGCTGGGCGGGCCTTCAACCCCAGCGGTGGGCTGGGCCATCGGCATGGAGCGGCTGGTGCTGCTGTTGCAAAAGAAACAAGGGGAGGCTCCGCCAACATCGGTCGAGGTTTACGTGATCTCCCGTGGGGCGAAGGCTGAGGCCCAATCCCTCCGGATCGCTCAAGCGCTGCGCCAAGCTGGTTTCTGCACCGAGCTGGATCTGAGCGGCAGCGCCTTTGGCAAGCAGTTCAAACGGGCCAGCCGCAGCGGCGCAACTTGGGCTGTTGTGCTAGGGGATGCGGAAGCTGTGGCCGGAGAGGTACAGCTTAAGCACCTGCCTACAGGGCAACAGCAAACCCTTTTGCAAGCCGATCTGGTTAAGTATCTGGCATCCCATTCGGGTCAGCAGTGCGGAGCACCTAAGGTGATGGAGCCATGTTGAATTTTTGGGTTCGGCGCGACGGCCAAGAAGACTGGCAGCCAGTACCAGCCGAGGGAGCAGTTCTGGAAGAAGATACCTACACCATTGTTGCCCGTTCGCCCCAGCCCCACTTCACCATCACGGTGGAAGTCCGGCAGCATCCTCTAGGGCCACAGAATCAGGGCTCCAACACCGGCACGACTCCTCCACAGGTCCAAACCCGTTCTGTGCGCACCAATGATGAAGGGATCGGCATTATTTTGCCTGCCAGCCGCCTCACCCCTGGGTTTTGGGAATTGCACTGCCGAGATGCCGACTTGATCGCAGAACTGTTCGGTGAAACCGAGTTGGACAATTGTCTCCGTTTTCAGGTTGTGCCTGCCCCTCTGGAGCCGGAACGAGGGATCCCTGCCCCGGTGGCTGAAGAGGCCGGGTTTGAGCCCCCCCAGAAAAAAGAGGTCGCCATCCCGCCAGAGCTGTTTTCCCTAATGCACAGTGAATTGGAGGGATCCCCGGAGGAGGTGCTGGTGTTGACGGGGCGGATCGGCTGCAGCGGCGAGCTGCGGGTACAGGTTTGGCCAGAAGGGGAGGAGAGGCCGCTTTTCCAGGGACAACGGCAAATTCAACTCCCGGCGGGGGCGCGGACGGCGGTGTTCAGCATCCCCATCACCCTGCCCAGCCAAGTGTGGGCCCGTCCTTTACGGGGAGAACTGGCCCTTACTCCCTCCTCCTGGTGGGATCCAGAGCCGTCGCCTCAGACCCTGACCATCCCCTTTTCCATTCGCTGTCGCAGCCAAGAGGCAGGACTTCTTGGCGCAGGGATCCCCCTCCCGCAGCAGCAAGAGGAAGAGAGGCTGGCCGATGCTGCCAGTCCTGCCTCGACCGCAACCCTGCTCTCTCCCGAACGAACCTTGCAAAAGCTGCTGCGCATCTGGCAGCACAGTGCTCCTGCTGGAGGGGATCCCGGCTCGACTCAGCCGGCAGAGCCCTCTGCTAAGGCCGCACCCGAACCTAACCCCCAGCCTGCGGCGCCGATTTCCCCTCTTCCCTCACCCCCCCAAGCTGAGCCAATGGGCGAGGATGCCGCCCTGCCAGCCCCAGCAGGGAGCCCGGCCACCCCACCTCCGCCTGCATTCGCCCTGCTTGCCACCAGCAAGGACACCAAAAACTCGCCCTCGCCGCCAGAAGTGTGCCCGGCGCCACAACTGCTGGTGCCTGAGCAACTGCGAGCGGGCGACAATTTCGATGTGGTGCTGCGTTTGCCGGCCTTGGCCCCTGCCTCCGCCGCCAGCGCCGCCTCCCAGCCACCTTATTGGATCAAGTTTTGGGTCAAGCATGGCCGCACCCGCTCGTTGGTGGATGGCCCCCGCTGGTTGCTGGACTTCTCCCGCGACGATCAGGGGCAGTGGCAAGCTTTAACCCGCATGACCATTCCCCCAGGCGTCCCCGAGCTGATCTTTGAAGCTTGGGCCGTCAGCCCGGATCGCCAGCAGCAGAGCGACCGAGTTACAGAGCACCGCTCTATCTTGCCTTAGGGATCCCTCGCTCTTGAGTCCTGTTTAGTCTTGGACGGAGCGCACCATCAGCACTGGGCAGCCGATGTGCACCCGCACATAGTCGGAGATGGAACGCCCCAGCAGCCGATCCAGGTCGGGGATGCTGCGGGCAATGCTGGGCCGGCGATCCGGGGATCCCATCACCAGCAGATCGGCCTTGCTTTCTTCAGCCAGGCGGACAATCTCCGTAGCCGGATCCCCGACAGCCGTCAACACCTGGTGGCCGATTTGCCGGTTTTTGAGGGTATCGATTGCCCGATCTAGAGCCTCATCTCTGCCTGGGTTGTCGGCATCCAACTGCACAGAGGCCAGGAAGATCTGGGCCCCTTGAATGCCGGAGATCAAGTCAAGGGCCGTGGCAAAGGCGGCCTGGGCAGCGGGGGAGTTGTTGAGGGCCACCATGACATGGCTGGGGTATTTGACGTAGGCGTCGTCTTTCACCAACAGCATGGGGCAGGAGGCGAGCTGGAACACATATTGGCTCACCGAGTTCTGCAAAATGGCCATGATGCGGTTGCGCCCCCGGGATCCCATGACAATTAAGGGATTGGGCATAGACTCGGCCACCTGCAGCACCACCACCTTGGGATCCCCTTCCACCAGTTGCGTGCTGATCTTTAGCCCTGGGCGGGGGGGGAAAGTCTGCAGGGTTTGGGCCAGCAGTTCCTGCCCCTTTTGCCAGGCAGCCCGCATCTCCTCGGCAGAGGTCTGGGAAGGCACCGCATGCAGCAATGTCACGTGGCACTGGGCAAAGGCCGGCAGAGACAGAAGGGTATGCACCATTTGCTCAGTGGGGCCGCTGCCATCGATGGCGGCAATGAGGTTCTCAAATCGAGGCATGGGATCCGTTCTCCGGGCCGTAGTTTGCCAAGACTCATCCTAGATCTGCCCCTGCGGATCCCTGTTACCGTAGGGGATATCCTGCAACATTTTGTTGGGTTTTAGTAACTTAGCCACACATAGCCGGTAAAGCCGCCGCCGGCATTGGTGTTGCGACCGGCCAGGAACTGAAACCCCCCCAAGCCCAGCGTTAACCCTCCCTCCAGCCGCCAGTTGAGCTGGCCCGAAAGCTTGAGGTTGTCGTAGTCGGGATCCTGAACCGCCAAATCCCCGAACAACAAAGGCGCGCCGTTGCCCAACGTAAAATCCCCATCCAAAGCCAGGATGGCCTGCAGCTCAGGAGTCAGGTCTGCCCCGAAGGTCAGGTTGGCCTTGACCCGATCCCCGGGATAGCCCAAGTAATCTCGGAACGTGAGGCAGGAGTCGAAAAAGGCGGGCAGGGATCCCAACTGGGTATTGGCCGCCACCCCAACTTTGAGATCGTAGCCGAAAACACCGTACCCCAAGGGCAGGGGAATGTCTTGGGTGGCATATCCCGGCGGGATCAAGGCCGTTAGCTGAGCCGAGAAGAAGGGATCCCCGTTCCCCCAAGTATGGCGCAGGCCCAGTTCCAGATCCCGCAGGCCCTGGTTGCGCTGGGTAACGGTGTCAGCCCCGCTGGCAAAGCGATTTTCGATGAAAACGTAGCTGGTGTTGAGGTTGAGAGTGAGCTGATCGCTAAGGCCAGTCTCGGCGAAAAGGTTGAGGCGGGTTTCTCCGTACTCCGAAAGGGCCGGCTGCAGGCGTCCCCCCTGATCAAAGCGGGTGCGAGGCCGATAGACCTCCGGCTGCAGCGAAAAAAAAGTCTTGCCGGCACCGCGGGGAAAACCGCATCCTGCCCAGGCCGGCAGCTCCGGCGGCATTGCACTAACCACTAGACTCGCCAGCAGGCTTGCCCTTAGAAATCTCAGCTTCTCCATGGCAGGGATCCCGGCAGCTTCAGGGGGATTGTATCCCCAGGATCAAGCTCTGGGCCAAGATCCGGGACAAAACCGGCTTTGGAACGACTGCTAACTATGAGGTGGCAGCCGGTAGGCCCACCTGTGCCCGGAATTGGCGAGCGGCGGTCAGCGCTCCGAAGGGATCCCCCTTATACAGGCCGTAGTGCATCAAGGACAGGTGCCGCAGCCCCAGTTGAGACACTTCCCGCAGCCACTCCGGCTGGCTCATGAGCTGAAAGTCTGTATGGACGGTGTCGGCCCGTCCGCCGCTGGGGTGCTTGTCTTTGATGGAGGGCTCGTAGTGGGCCAACATCAGGTTGGAGTGGATAGGGGAAAACAGGCGGCAACAGAGGCGGATTTGCTCTGGGTTGCCGGGATCCGGGCCGTTCAGCTCTGGGTTAAACTCCCCTGGCCGCCGCTGGCGCATCGACTGGAAGGCGATCCCGTCCATCCGGCTCAGGGTCTCGGCAAAGGGCTCCACCATGCTGCGGCCTGCCCCCCGGGAAGGGTCGTCAAAGGTGGCAATCCAGCCCCCCCAGCACAGGGCCACTTCGGCCTCTGGCAGCCGCTCTTTGATGGCCTGTCGGGCTGTGAGGACATTGCGCATCAGGGCTTGGTAGTAGGGAGCAGTGTCGGCGTTGTAAGTGTCCGCCGGGATCCGCCAGTAGGAAAACTCAGTAGCCAAGCTCCAGTAGGTGGGGCGGCCCTGAGGATTGGCTTGGGCAATATAGCCCGCCAGCTCGGCCACGTCCTCCACAAATTGCGGGGAGATGTGGTAATCGCCGCAGGGGCGGTGGGTGTCGTCTTCCCAGGTGATGATGTGGAGGGTATAGCCCCGCTCAAACCACTGCCGCAAAAGCCCGGCCTGGTGCCAGTTGCGCCAAAAGGAGAGATCCCCCTGGCGGTGATCAAAGCTGTTCAGCCAGCCGCTCAGGAAATGGGGATCCCACCCCTGCGCCACTGCCGCCACCTGCGGATCCGACTCGATTTCCCAGAGGAAGCGACCGGGATCCTCGCCAATGCCCACCTGCCAGCGGGCCAGCAGCTCTGACAAGTTCATGCTTCCCGTCTCGGCATTTTCCGGGCTGCGACTCCCCTGCTGACTCAAAAACTCCTGGCCACAGCCGGCAACCCCATAGGCAGCCAGCAGCGCTCCGCCCGCTTGCAGCACCTGTCGCCGCTGCCAGGATCGTCTCCTTTTCATCTCCTCTCCTCCTGCGGTTCCTCTTGGTGTTGGCGAGCCCACAGCCGCACTTGGGGGGAGCTATAAACCTCCCTGAAGCCCGGCAGCCCCTCAAAATTGAGCTCAGGCCAAAATTGCAGGATGCGATCGGCGCTCCGCAAGGGATCCGCCAGCCCCGCTACCAAGAGGTAGTCCACCCTTTCCTGGGGATGCTGAAGGGCCAGGGCAAACTCGTACTGGTGAGGAGTAAGGAAAGAGCGGGGATCCCTTGCCCAAAAGATAGCCTCAAAGTGGATGTCGTCGTCCACCAGCACTTTTTGTCCGGGCAACAGGTGGCGATAGAGATACTGCCCAACCTGGCGCTTTTCCTGCCGCAGCCTCCGCCAGTCTTCTAGGGCTTGCCCAGCAGAGGTTACTTCATACAGGTTTTGGGCAGCTTCCAACTCGCCACTAAGGGGCACTAACCCTGCCACCAGCCGCTCCCAGAGATCCCGCTCCTCGGCCACCAGGGGCATGACGAAACCCGGCTCTTGGCTCACCCCATAACCGGCAGTGAGGCAGTTCAACCCCAAGAGGGCAGTGATCAACAGGCGCTTAGCCCAGCCGGGGCCGGCTCCGCGACACAAGTAGGCGCCCATCAGCAAAGGCAGCGGCACCCAGAAAAGGCCAAAGCGGCTCAGCTCCCGCAAAAACAGCCCCTGCCCTAGAGAAGCCAGCAGGATGACCAGCGGCATCCCCCAGACCAGAGCCCATACCCAGCGACCCGGGCCTCGGCCCAGCAGGGATCCCAGCCCCAACAGCAGATAGGCAGGGGCCAGCACCGCCAGCCATTTCCCAGCCTCCAGCACCCCCCGCCAGCCACCCGCCTGCTGCAAGTCTTCCCGCAATTGCGGCAGCCGCAGACCGCTGCCCACCTGGTAGGTGAAAGCCCAGGGATCCCCTACCGACAGCCAATTCACATACAGCCAGCTCAGGATCAAGGCTAGGCTGACAAAGCCGGCCACCAACAGCGAGGCCCAGCGAAACCCCCAGACTTCTCGGCGAAAGGCCACCAGCAGCAGCATCCCCGCCCAGGGCAGCAGCCATCCGCTTTCCCAGCGCAGCACCATCAGGGGCCCCAGCGCCAGCCCAACGAGCAGCAGCCTCAGGGTAATAGGCAGCTCATCCCCTGCCGCCACTGACTTCCCCGCTGCTCGTTTCTCGTCAGCCAGGGGAAACAACAAGGCCATGTTTACCCCCAGCAAAAGCGAGGTGGCCGTCCAAGCGGGGCTGCGCAGCAGCATCAAGATCAAAGCCGGCTGCACCACCATCAACAAACCCCACAGCCAGCGCCATCCCACTTCCACCGGCAAACGGCGTAACTGCCGCCACACCCAGCCCAGCACCAGAGAGCCGAAGACAGTCTGCAACAACAGCGGGGATTGTCCCAGAATGGCCGTAGCCAGCACCAGCAAGGGAGGAAAGGTGGTGCCCACAATGGGCAGGCGCGGATCCGGCCCCAAGGCCGCCACGGATCCCTTGTAGCCAAGAAACTGCATCTCCAAGCTCACCCAGCTCCAGCCTTCCTTCAAACCCCACAGAAGGCTAGCCAGCAGCAGAAACAGGATCCCGGTAGACCCGAAGAGCCGCAAGAAAGCCCTGAGCCTGTTGAGAAACATGGGTTACTTCAGTAGCTTCAAGAATTTAGAATTAATTGGAGATTAATTGGAGGGTAACTGGTTAAATCGCCAATCGAGCCTCAAGAGCTATTTAGTGTTAATGAGAACATGTCTCAAGTAGGGCGTGGGGATGGGCTGACGTGTCTAGGCACTGGACACAGGGATAGACTAGCATTCCCTGTCTTGAGAGTCTTTTTCTACGAGTTTTGGCGTAGGCCAATTCAGCCAGATTGTCGATGAGGGGTTCTCGGATTCTGAGAGAGGATGGGGACGACTTTGCAAGGACATGATCTTATGTTGCAGGCTGTGCGGGGCGTGAATGATGCAGCAGTTCCAGCGCTTGAGCTGGTACCCTCTCAAGCAGAAACCCGTCCTTGGGGATCCTTCTGGGTTTTGGATGAAGGCCCGATGTACAAGATCAAGCGCATCGAGGTGAAGCCTGGCCATCGGCTCAGCCTGCAGATGCACTACCACCGCAGCGAGCACTGGATCGTGGTCAGGGGCACAGCGAAGGTTACCCGTGGAGAAGAGGTGATGCTGCTGAGCTCCAACGAGTCCACCTACATTCCCCCCTGCACCAAGCACCGCCTGGAAAACCCCGGCACCCTTCCCTTGGTGTTGATCGAGGTGCAAAACGGGGAATATCTCGGGGAGGACGACATCGTGCGCTTTGAGGACGACTACGCCCGCCAGTAAAGGGATCCCCTGGGCATCCGAATCCACGATTTGTGCGTACAGACCCCGAAAGCTTACAGATTTCTGCATGTCGGGCAAACCTGGGTCAGGTAGGCCAAGGGGCTTGCCTGCACTAGACAAGTGAGGGATAAGCAAGAGGGGGTCAAGGTGATGCAGAAGGCAAGGCAGTGGGCTTTGTGGGTTGCCGGTTTGCTTTGGTGTTGCGGGCCGACGGCTGTCCACGCAGCGGAAGTCATTTCTCTGCAAAGGCTGGGCTACGACCGCTCGGTGCTGCTGCAAGGAGCTAACCCGCGTCTAGATATCGGGATCCCTGCCCCCCTGAACGGCCTTGACCCTGAGGCCAGCTTTGTGCAGTTGCGCCTGGATCCCTCGCCGGTGCTCAAGCCCACGTCCACGGTGCGGGTGCTGATCAACGAGGAGCTAATGGGCCTTTTTCTGGTGCGGGACCTGCGGCAGGAGCCGGTGGTGCGGGTGCCCATCCCCAGCTTGGCCGCTGGCGAGCGCTTTATCACCTTGTCGGTGCAGCCTTTCCTGAGCATCAGCGACGATATTTGCGCCGACTTGAATACCGGCAATTTGCTGCTGACGGTAGGGCGGGATAGTTTCTTTGAGCTGGTGCCCCTCGTTCCTGATGCCACGGTGGCCGGTTTTCTGGGCCGGCTGTATCCTCAGGTTACTTTGGTAGTGCCGGCCAATCCTTCCTCTGAGACGGCGGAAGCAGCTCTGTGGCTGTACAGCCTCCTTTCTCACCTGTTTCCGCAAACGCCTATCCTGTGGAGCAATCGTCCGAAGCAGGGGGCACAGGTGATCTTAGAGCCGGCCAATTTCACCCCCCACTTGCAGCATCAAATTACCCCAGAGGGATCCCGCCTGCGAGTGGCCGCCCGCCGGGAAGCTATTCTTGCTCTCTATGAAGAATGGAAGCGGGCGGGGCTGGTCAGCCGCGGCATCCAGGTGACAAGGGTGGCGGATCTGGAGAGAGCGCTCAGGGCCAACCGCCTCAGCCTGCGAGAGCTGGGGATCGTGGATCCCATGTTGCGGGGGTTTGGCAGCCAGTCTTTGGTCTTCAACTTCAACCTGTCCCAATTGGGGGGGCGGCCGCGGGATCTGGCGGCGCAACTAGATGTCGTTATGAACCCGGTGGATGGCCGAGTGGGGGATCGCCTCACCGGCTACGTGTTCTTGAATGGCGTTCTGTTGCGCACCTACAACCTAACCGGGCGCACCCAGCTCAACGAGACCATCCCCCTCCCCACCCGCCTGCTGCGCCGCTTTAATCAACTGGAGCTCCGCTTTGACTATGGCGCCAGCCCCGGTAATTGCCAGGGATCCCTGACCCCGCTGACTTTGCAAGTGCGCTCGGATAGCTCTGGCTTTATCTGGAGCGGCTACCAAGCCCCCACTGGCGAGCTGCAGGAGATCCCGGCGGTGCTTCGAGGATCCGGCCAAGTGTGGGTAGGGGATCCCCAACTGCTGCCGGCTGCCGCCTACCTGGTCGGTGCCCTCAGCCGGCTGGCTGCCCGACCCCTGCTGCCCACCCTTGAGGTTTTGCCCAAAGAGGAAGCCAACCTGGAGACGGGGAACTTTGCCTGGCAGGTGATCGTGGCTGGGCCAGATCAGGTGGAGCTTAATAGCCCCATCCGGCTGGGATCCCAGTTTGAAATCATCAATCCCCTCAACCGGCAGGTGGCCTTGGCCGCTCAGCCTCAAGAAAACCTCGGCCTTTTGCAGTACTTTCTCCTGAAAGGTAAGCCGAACCTTTGGCTTTCCTGGTGGGGATCTGACCCGGCTTTGGCAGAGCGCCTCAGCCGCGGCCTTGCCGATCCGCGCACCCGCCTGGCCAACCAGCTACAGGGAAACGTGCTCACCGCCTATGCCGCTGCCCCCGATCTCACCCAAGTACAGAGCTGGGATCTCACGCCGGCAGGCTATCGAGTGCGCTACCCTGGTCGCTTCAGTTGGCAGCTTTTGTTGTGGCAATACCGCTATTGGTTAGTGCTGCTGCTGGCCCTTTTGCTGGCAGTAGGAGCCTGGAATACCTACCAACGCTTGGCCCGCCGCCCTGAGTCGCCCACCCTTTCCTAGGGGGGTTGGCAGAGGACTTCCGGTTAAACCAGACTTGAGCCAAACAAGGACTCCGTCCCACTTGCGCGAATAGGGTTTCCAGCCATGCTCCAGTCCCTCAAATCCTCGCTTTTGCGCACGGGCTACCTTACCCGTCAGCAATTGGCTAAGGCTGAGGAGTATCGCGAAGCAGCTAGTTGCTCCTTGCCTAGGGCTCTTTGGAGCTTGCGAGTCATGCACCCGGGCAAGTTTGTCAACTTGTGTCGCCAGATTCTGGACCGGCCTAGGCTGAGAGACTGGCTGCTCAAGCACTCCCTAGATCCAGAGCTGCCTTGGCTGATTGAGCCTATTGATTTGGTGCCGGTGCGCTTTTTGCCCTGTGGCTGGCTCGACCCGCAAACTGTTGTGGTGGCCACAGAAGAGCCGGGCTTCCCCGCCATTTGGCAGTCTGTGAAACACCTGTGCCCGGAAGCAGAAAAACTCTGGGAGATCCCAGCCACTGAAAAGCAGATCCTGACGGTCATCCTTGAGCGCAAGCTGGCCGTCGAGCTGCTGGGCAGCCGTCTTACCTTAGAGCAGTGGCAGCAGGCTTTGGAGATCCGCCGCCGCACCGGCTCCAGCCTGGGGCAGGTGCTGACCCGGCTGAGCTACCTCTCCACCCCCGAGTATCTCAGCATCCTAGCCCATTTGCTGGGCTACCCCGCTGTCTCAGAACTAATGGGGACAGGGCTGCTCCACCGCGACGAGAGCCTGAGCCGGCAGTTTGATCCCGAGGTGATGATGCGCCACCTCTTCTACCCCTTGAGCTGGACGGATGAGCACACCCTTACAGTGATGGTCAATGACCCCCTGGACTGGGCGGTGGATGAGCTGCTCTACAGCTGGCGGCCAGGCTTGCGGATTGAAAAGGTGCTGGGCACCGAGCAGGATATCACGCAACTGCTCAGCCAAGACCAGGGATCCCGCTTCAGCCAAGAGGCGGTGTACAAGCTGATGGCCCGCCTGCCGGAGGAATCGGCCTCGCGGGTGTTTACCCCCTCCCAGATTGCGGTGGGCTATGGCCTGCTGCTGCTGTTGCTCTGGGGATTGGCCACTGCTCCCTGGGCGACTCTAACGATCTTGGTGCTGCTGATCAATCTTTTTTACGTCGCTTCGATCCTGTTCAAACTGCTGCTCAGCCTGGTGGGATCCGCCGATCGCTTCCACCAGATTACCGATGAGGAAGTAGCCGCTTTGGATGATCGCGACTTGCCTATCTATACCATCCTGGTGCCGGTCTACAAAGAACCGGAAGTGATGCCAATTTTGATCAAGTCTCTCTCTAAGCTGGATTACCCCCACGAGCGGTTGGATGTGCTTATTCTGTTGGAGGAAAACGACCGAGACACCATTGAGGCAGCTCGAGCTGCCAAGCCCCCCCGCTACGTGCGCCTGCTGTTGGTGCCCGACAGCAAACCCAAGACCAAACCCAAAGCCTGCAACTACGGCCTGGCCTTTGCCCGTGGTGAATATCTCACCATCTACGACGCTGAAGATATTCCTGACCCAGATCAACTCAAAAAAGCGGTCATCGCCTTCCAGAAAGGGGATCCCAGCTTGGTCTGCGTCCAGGCTGCCCTTAACTACTTCAACCGCAACGAGAACTTCCTCACCCGCATGTTCACCTTGGAGTATTCCTATTGGTTTGATTATCTTCTGCCGGGTTTGGAAACTCTGAAAATGCCCATCCCCCTGGGAGGCACTAGCAACCACTTTCGCACTGACCGCCTGCGGGAGCTGCAGGGATGGGATCCCTTTAACGTCACCGAAGACGCAGATCTAGGCATCCGCGCCAGCCAGCACGGCTATACGGTGGGGGTGATCAACTCCACCACTTATGAAGAGGCCAACTGCGCCGTTAAAAACTGGATCCGGCAGCGCTCCCGCTGGATCAAGGGCTACATGCAAACTTGGCTGGTGCACAACCGCAACCCCCTGCGCTCGTTGCGCAAGCTGGGCCTCAAGAACTGGCTGTCTTACCAGTTTTTTATTGGCGGCAGCTTCTTTACCTTTCTCACCAGCCCCATCATGTGGCTGCTGTTTATTTACTGGCTGCTCACCCGCGCCCATTGGCTGCAAAACATTTTCCCCAGTTGGCTGGTTTATCTGGGCTTGTTTAACCTCCTGGTGGGCAATGCCATTGGGATTTACCTCAACTTGGTGGCCGTTTTCCGGCGAGGGTACTACGATCTGGCCTTCTATGCCCTGCTCAACCCCATCTACTGGCAACTGCACTCTATGGCAGCTTACATGGCCCTGTGGCAGCTCTTTACCAAGCCCTTCTACTGGGAAAAGACCATCCACGGCCTGAGCAAGTTTACCCACGCCAAAGTCCAGGAAGCTGCTCACAAAGCAGCCTAGGCTACGGACTGAGTTCCTAAGCAGTAGCAGCGAAGTGAGGACAGCCAGCACCCTTCTAGAAGCTGTAGTCCGAGTCTACGATCACAGCGCAACCACGGGGGTGGAGACAGCTAGCCATAATCACCTTGACGGAAAAGTTGCCCTCGTAGGGCGCCTGCACGATGGGGAAATCGTCCAACAGTTCGTCTGCAGCCACCACCTGACCGCTGGCATCGTAAAGCACCAGATCCACATCGAAGCAATCCTGGTCGCACTGCGCCCAGATGTTTTCACCTCGGTAGAAATAGCCTGTAACTACGGTCGATTGTCCATTAAGAAGCCACAAACTACGGCTCTGAGCCCAGGCGGCAGCGCCCCCGATAACTGTGGCCGCTCCTATTAAGCTTGCCACCAACCAGCCCCGCACCGAAGCCATAAGACTGCCCTCCTACTGAAAAACGGAGATAGATTTTCTACAGGGATCCACCTCAACGCCCACACTCTAGCACCCAGATCCGTTTCTCCCGAATGATTCAGATCACGTTAAGGATCTTAAGAATCTCATGCTGAAAATCGCGAAAAAGAGTTACAAAAAAAGGGATCCCGAGTAGAGCAGGGATCCCTCAATTCTGACCAGAAATCCGGCGAAGCTCCCGCATCGGTCTGGCCGACTTCTCATTGCGGCAAATTCAGTTCCCCCCTTCGCCCTAAGGGATCCGTCAAAACACTGCCGGCGGGGCCTTTGATTTGAATGGTGCAGCGGCTGCCGGAGACTTCAATAACGTTGTAGTTGGGCACCGCCAGCTCCAAAAAGCGCAGGTTGCCTGTGGTTACCCCTGGGATCCCGCTCACCTGGGGATTGGCCGGGTTCACCGGTGCCAAAAAGCCGTTCACAATTAGGAAAGGGAGGCTCGTTGGCACAACTGATGTGTAAGAAGCGAATGGGTCGTCCATCCCCAGGAGCTGGCAGGGTGCGAAACTGGCCTACAGGGCTGGTAAACCCCTCGCTGACAAACCGGTAGAAGTAGCGCTGCGCTGGCCTCAAGCCGGTGACGACGGCACGAGCAATGTAGTCGCCTGGCTCAGTGCGGTAGTTGCGGCCCGCCACACGGCGAGCAGTAAGCGAAACTTGTTGCGAAATGGGGTTGAACTCGGAATTCTCAGCCACCTGCAACGTCACCGCAACCGTGTCTGTTGCACTGGCCGGGATCACCCGCGTGGAAAGCACCGCCCCTTCCGAGGTGGGATCCCCGGCAAATACCCCTTGAGGGAACCCGGGCTCTCCCAGGGGGGGAATGGAGGAACTGGAGGTGCCCCCACAGGCAGCCAGGGCAGCTGCCCCACCTCCAAACATCAGCAACTGCAGGAAAAAGCGACGGGAACGCAGGGAACTCATAGGGCCCACCTCAGGGACACAGGCAAATGTAAAGGGATCCGCAACAAAGGCCAATCGCCTTTTTAGTCAAGCACTTTTGCCCCCAAGCTGAGGTTGTGGGCAGGTGAAGGTTGGGTTAGGGTTTGTTTAATGGATTAGGCTCCCCAGGGCCTTTTCACAGAGCTTGCTGAGAAGGCTAAAATTTCATTACAGTTTTTCCTGCTTTTGCCCCATTTTTGCGGTTTTGCGTTCCTTAGACTTCTTGTTGACCCTGCCGAAGGAGGGATCGTCGTGGCTACGGAGACTCTGGTCAAGCCTTCTGTAACCCCAAAGCACATGCCCATGTACCGGGTGTTGCTGCACAACGACGATGTCAACACCATGGAGTACGTGGTGCAGGTGCTGGTCAAGGTGATCCCATCCATGATGCCGCCGCAAGCCACCGAGATCATGCTAGAGGCCCACAACAACGGTGTTGCTGTGGTGATCGTGGTGCCGCGGGAGCACGCGGAGTTTTACTGTGAGCAGTTGCGTCAGCACGGCCTCACCAGCTCCATTGAGCCGGAACGCTAGGCGGGGCGGGTTGGATGGGCCTGCCGATCTCCAAGCTGAGGGCTTGTCCATTTCTGCTGCGTCTGCTGCTTTTCTTGGCGATCCCGCTCTTGGCCTGGCTGCCGTTGCTCGGGCTGGGGAGTTGGCTTCTTCCTGAACGACGGGAGTACCTGTGGCTGCTCCTGTATGCCCTGCTGCTAGCCTGGCTATGGGTGTGGGGATCCGGGTTTGCCGCCTATGGACTGGATGGCAGTTGGCCTTGCCGAGGCGGGATCCTCTGGGGCCTGGGGATAGGTGTGGGCGGGCTTTTCCTGCTGTTTGGCCTAGAGGGATCCCTGGGTTGGCTGAGTTGGAGGGCGGTAGGAGGGGGATCCCTGCTGGTCTATGGGTTGCTGGGGTTGCTTTTGGGCTTGGGGGTGGCGCTGGCGGAGGAGCTGTTTTTTCGCGGCTGGCTGCTGCAGGAGATGCTGCTGGACTACGGTTGCAGCACTGCGGTGTGGGGATCCAGCTTCCTGTTTGCTATGGCCCATTTCCTGAAGCCTTTGCCTGAGATTCTCGCCACCTGGCCGCAATTTCCCGGACTGTGGCTGATGGGGCTGCTGCTGGTGCAGGCGAGGGTCTGGAACCAAAACAAGCTGGGCCTTAGCCTAGGGCTGCACGCGGGTTGGGTATGGGGCATGGCCTGGGTCAACAACTTGGCCTGGATAGACTACACCGGCAGGGCGCCAGCGTGGCTAACGGGGATTGGTGGCAACCCCTTGGCGGGCCTGATGGGCTTGCTTTTTCTAGGAGGGACTTTCGCATTTCTCAACGGCCTGGCTCAAGCTGGCTGGCTACCGGCAGACCTGGAAAAGCGTTGATTGAGCTGATCGATAAAGAATAACCTACTCTCCCCAAGGCCCTTCCTCGTAGTAGGCGGTCACCTGCTCCTTGGGCGGCTGGGTAAGCAAGCTTACGCCAATTAACACCCCACTGCCGATAACCACTGCCGGGATTACGGGTAACCAGCCCCCTGTCCAAGCCCGCGGCAACAGACCCGACAGCCAACCTAAAGTCAGGCCACTGGAGACGAGGGCCCCGGCTACAGCCCCAGCGCGGGTAGCCCGCTTCCAGTACAGGCCGGCAATTAAGACAGGGAACAGCATGGCATTTCCCTGAAAGCTCCAGGTGGCAATCTCCACAATCAGCCCCGGCGGGTTAAGAGCAATCACAAAGGAAGCTAGGCCGATCCCCAGCACCACCCAGCGGCCTAGCAACTCTTCTTGGTGGGGGGAAAGCTGGCGCCTGAAGAAGGTAACCACCAGATCCCGCGTCACTAGGGAGCTGGCGGTGAGAAGCTGGGAGTCAGCTGTAGACATGAGAGCAGCCAGGGCCGCCGTAATCACCACCGCTGCTACGCCGCTGGGCAGGGTTTGCAACATCATGGGCATAATCTGATCCGTTTTCTCCAGGCTGGGAAAAGCCAGGCGGCCCCAAACCCCCAGCAGAGCTGCTGGGAAAAAGACCAGCAGAATCAGCAGCGGCCAGACTACCATCAGGGTCTGGAAGGGCCGGGCACTTTTGGCCATGTAGAAGCGCTGGAAAAATTGCGGGAAAAGGGGCGTGGCCATGAAAAACAGCAACTGGTTGCCAAATAGCCCCTGCCAGCTCCAGCGCCCATTGGGGCCGGGCAAGCTCAGCCAGGGATCCAGTTCGCTACCCGCTTCTCTCCCTAGGGAGAAAGCCACTGCAACAAAGGCCACCCCCATCCCCAAAATCAGGATGATCCCCTGCACCACGTCCGTCCAGACCACCGCCTGGGATCCGCCAAAGAGCACATACCCCAAGATCACCAGCGCCACCACCACCGCCAAGGGCCAGTAGGGGATCCCCTCCCCCAACACCGCCGCCAGGGTGCGGGCTCCGCCAATGATCTGGATGCTGATGTAGGGGGCGGTAAACGTCAGGGCGCTAAGGCAGTAGAGTAGAGCCAAAAGAGGGCTGTTGAAGCGGTGGCCGAAAAACTCGGAAGGGGTGATGAAGCCAAAGTGTTGGGCTGCTAGCCATACCCGGTAGCCCACCCACAAAAACAGCCCCGAAATGAAGGCGGTGGTCACTCCCACCCCCAGGAAGATCCCTATGCCGTGGGTATAGGCATCTGCCGGCACCCCAATGAAGGTAAAGGCGCTGAGCAAGGTGGCCAGCGTCGTCAAAGTTAGAGCCAGGGATCCCAACCCCCGCCCTGCCAAAAAATAGCTCACCGGATCCTGGCCGCTGTGGCGATAGCTCCAGAAGCCAATGGCCGCCAGCAGCAGCAAGTATGCCCCCACCACACCCAGACTCAAAACCGTGTTACTCATCTCCGCCTCTCGGCCAGCAAACGCGCACAATGTAGAAGTTAAGAGGTACCAACAGCAGGACAGCCAATCCCGCCAGCCAATACCAGGCCGGGATCCCCAAAAACTGGGGCTGGGCCGAGCGGGATCCCACCCAGGTCAACAGCCACAGCAGGGGATAGGCCCCCCACACCCAAGCTTGGCGCATCCGCCCAAACCGCAGCTGCCTTGATCCTTGAAGGTTACCGGCGGGATCCAACCCTGACATCTGCCCATCTCCTGATTTTTTGCCACGGGTTCCTTTTGCCGATTATTTAAGATACAGCCACTGTTGCGCAGAGCTGAAATTGTCTTTCTCCACTTCCCCTTCAGATCCTGCCGGCAAGGTGGAGCCTTTCCGTTGGCCAAAGCGCGGAGAACCAGAGCGGCCTTATTGGCTAGCTTGGGCCCGCATCAAAGGGATTGGCCCCCACCGGCTCAAGCGGCTGGCGGAGTTTTTTGGATCCCTGGAGCGGGCTTGGCAAGCGGATGCCCCGGCCCTGCGGCAGGTGGAAGGCATTGGCCCCACCCTGGCCCAGGCTATTGTCTCTGCCCGTCCTGGCCTTGATCCCGAGCAGATCCTGGAGGAAACCCTCAAAGCGGGGATCCCCTTTCTCACGCCTGCAGATCCGGACTATCCGCCGCTGCTGTGGGAGGTGCCAGATCCCCCGCCCATTCTCTATGCCCTAGGAGAATGTCCCAATTGGCAACAGCCGGCTATTGCCATCGTCGGCACCCGCGCCCCTACGGCCTACGGTCGACAGTGGACCCAGAAAGTCAGCGCTGCCCTGGCGGAAGCTGGCTGTGTGGTGGTCTCGGGGCTGGCAACGGGGATCGACGGCATTGCCCACCAGGCCTGTCTGGATGCCGGCGGCAAGACGGTGGCCGTGGTGGGAACGGGGGTGGACAAAGTTTACCCAGCTCACCATCAAGCTCTCTACCGGCGCATCCTGGCCCAAGGGGCCATCCTCAGCGAATATCCCCCCGGCACGCCACCGGCCAAGGAGCATTTTCCCCAGCGCAACCGCATCATTGCCGGCCTCTGCCGCGCCACTTTGGTGATGGAGGCTCCGGAAACCTCGGGAGCGCTAATTACTGCTCACCTGGCCAACCACTACGGTCGGGAAGTGTATGCCCTGCCGGGGAACATCGACACGGCAGCAGCCCGCGGCTGCCTGCAGCTCATCCGCGACGGCGCCGGCATGATCCTGGGGATCGAGGAGCTGTTGAAAGACTTGGGCCTCCTCCAGGGATCCCCTGTGCTAAAGCAGCCCTCGTCCACTGGCCCCAGCGATCCCCAACAGCAACTGCTCTGGCAGCTGCTAGGGGAGGGCATCCTCAGCCTCGATGCCCTGGCCCAGGCTAGCCAGATGGATATTGCCACCCTTTCCAGTACCCTGCTGCTTATGGAATTGGAAGGCTGGCTGGTACAACTGCCGGGGATGCGCTACCAGCGGGCTCGCTGAGGCTGGATCCCTGCACTGCTTCTCCGATAGGAGCACGGCAAGCGGGATCCTCGTGGCGGGGGTTGTTCACATAGGTGCTGACCGGATAAGCCGCCATGGCTTCTGCTGGGTAGGGGCGGAGCAAGGGCAAAAGCAGCTTGGGATCCTGCACCTGGGGATCCAGCCAGAGGTCGTAGTCGTTTTCCGTCAAAATCACGGGCATCCGCTCGTGAAAAAGCTGCATCAGACGGTTGGCGGCAGTGTTGAGGATGGCACAGGTTTCCACCTGATACATTCACGCTGAACTCTCCTGAACATGGTTCAGGAAAGAAGCGATCGCATCCTGCCTATCTCTGTTCGCGTCAGCGGGACGGAGTCCAAACAGGAAGGCGGTATCCCGCAAAGCCCTGAGGAATACCCCCCGAGCGCTTTCCCCCTTCACTTCCCGGCAACCGTTGCGGTGGACTCAAGGATCAGGGGGAAACTTGGTCTACTATATCCCTCTCAATGACTTTTGCCAAACCGCCTAAAGCTCAGTAAATTCAGCAAAGTTCAGGGTTTTGGGGGTTAGAGGCATGCTCCACCCCCTCTGGACTGCGCCAGCGTTCCCAAATGCCGGCAAAGGCAAATACCGGTCGATCCACCAGGTGAAACCAGTAGGGTTGTCTGCCCTTCTTGCCTGTACCCTGGTCGGCCCACTCGTAGAAGCCATCTGCCGGGATCAGGCAGCGACGACGGCGGAAAGCTTCGCGGAAAGAAGGCTTCTCGGCCACCGTTTCAGAACGAGCATTGATCAACCCGGCCTGAGGAGCTCGGCTCCAAGCGGGGATCAAGCCCCAGCGAAAATGGGTTGCCTCGCGCTGAAGGGATCCCGCCACCACCGCCAGCACCGGCTGAGAAGGAGCGATGTTATACCGGGGGACAGCTGCCCTTTCTTGGGCTGCCGCCGGCAAGCCGAAATGCTGCATCAGCACTTCTGGGGCCACTGCCAGGCTAAACCGTCCACACATGTTTGTCCCCCAGTCGCTCACCCCAAATGGCCTGCCGACAGGATCCCCTAAACCTTGGTGGAAATGCCCAGCAGTTGCAAGATCCCGCGCAGGGGAATCTCCACCCACTCGGGGCGGTGGTTCAACTCATAGCCCAGCTCGTAAATGGCTTTTTCCAGCAGATAGGCGTCCAACAACACCTCTATCTCTTGCAGGCTGCGGGGCAAAAAAGCCGCTTGGGAAGCCACCTGCAGATATTCGGCCAAAAAGCCCGCGCAGACCCAGCGGTGCCAAAACTGGGCCCACCGCATCATGTCGGGGCAGTGGTCGGCGCAGACCAAGCCGCTCTCCAGTTGCTGGCGCAAAGCTGTGTGGACAGCATAGTGGAAGGATCGCAGCATCCCCGCCACATCCCGTAAGGGGCAACGCTTGAGACGCCGTTCGCCCAAAGAGCGGGCCGGCTCCCCTTCAAAGTCGATGATGACAAAGTCTTTGCCGGTAAACAGCACCTGGCCCAGGTGATAATCCCCGTGGCAGCGGGTACGCAGGGCAGTGATCTTCCGCTCCAGGATCAGGCGGAAGCGGCTCATGATTTCCCCTTCTTGGTCGCAAACAGCCCGAGCCAAGTTGGCCTCTGCTTCCGGCAGCTTGGGGAGCTGCTTATAAGGACTCCGTCCCGCTGACGCGAACAGCAGCGGAAACACCTGCCCCACCAAGTTGCGCATGGACTGGTAAACGGAGCGCTGGTACAGGCTGGAGAAAGGCTCTGGGGCAAAGTCTTTGTTCTCCGTAAAGGACTCCGTCCCGCTGACGCGAGCGGCAGCCAGGGCGATGTGCAGCTCGGCGGTGCGCTTGGCCAAGATCCGCACCGATTCTAGGTAGCTGCCGATGGTGGCGTAGGCCAGCTCCGGCAAGGGCTGTTGGGAAAGCTCCAAGAAGGATCCCTGCGGCACGGGCACGGGATCCACCTCTTGGTAGTGAACCAGCACCGCCTCAAAAAATTGCCCCAGGCTGTCCAGGGTGTAGTGCCAGGCATCTCCCTCGTTGGGGATGTACTCCTGCAAAATGGCCAGGGTAATGGGCTGATCGGCGGGATCAAACCCACGGGCCCCGCGACGACGGCGATACTCCAGGGATCCCAGCAGCCGCGGCACCCGCACTTGGGGATGGTGCTCCAGCAGGTAGCGGCCTATCTCCAGCTCTGGGTTTACCCCCTCGGCCACCCGGTGGTAGAGCTTGAGGAGGTAGTGGTCGCCATAGACAACGGAGGTGTAGCTCTGCTCTGCCTTGAGGAGGCGGGGTTCCAGGTCATGCTCAAGGGCAGCAAAGCTAGTGGCCCAGAGCTCTCCCTGACGGTGACGCAGGCGGCCCTGCTGGGCAATTAGCTGCAGCAGCCGCAGCAAGAAGCTTTTGTCAGCCAGGGCGTTGAAAATTACTCCCGCCGGCCCTCCGGCCACTTGCACAGGGAGGATGACCGCCTGGGGCATCTCCAGGCGCAGGTGTACGGCTGCTTCTTGGGTGGCATAGCCCACAGGGAGAGAGTAGAGCTGCGTATCGCCCTCGATAAACTCGGCCTGGAGAAGCAAGATCTGGCTGCCCAGCAAGGACTCCTCTTCTCGGCGGCAGGGGATAGCCTGCAGGATATGGATCGCCTGGAGCTGGCGGTTTTGGGAGCCAAACCAACGACAGCGGTAGAGGTAGTCCGCCAAGACTGCCTCCAGCTGCTTTT
Source organism: Thermostichus sp. MS-CIW-23 (assembly GCF_054059455.1). Taxonomy (NCBI): domain Bacteria; kingdom Bacillati; phylum Cyanobacteriota; class Cyanophyceae; order Thermostichales; family Thermostichaceae; genus Thermostichus; species Thermostichus sp. MS-CIW-23. The sequence goes on from NZ_JBSSCC010000011.1 coordinate 42,283, forward strand.
GGCTTTCCCCTTGCAAGAGACTGTCCCAACTACCACTTTGAACAACCAGAGGACTACCACTTTGAACAACCAGAGGGACCAGGCGTTCCTGCTCCTCCGCTTTGCTGGGGCTGAGGTGGATGGTCTCCGTTTGGGGCTCAAGGGAAAACCAGTAAAAGGAATGGGGGCCTAGCGTTAGGAAATAGGGCAGTCGCCCAATAGGGGGAAACTCGGTGTGGCCAAAGATCTCCACCGGGATCAATCCTTCCCACGGCGATAGATCCAGCCCCACCCACTGGGCGTAGCGGGAGAGATTGGCCACCACCAAGATGCGCTCGCCGCGGTAGGCTCGCACAAAGGCAAGCACCTTGCGGTTTTCTGGGTGGAGCAGCTCAAAGGAGCCGCGGCCAAAAGCTTGGAATCGCTTGCGCACGGCGATGAGCCGCTTCATGGTCCACCACAGGGAATGGGGGTTGTTTCGCTGCGCCTCCACATTGACAGCTTCGTAGTGGTACTCGGCGTCGATGACGATGGGCAGGTAGAGCTTCTGAGGGTTGGCCCGCGAAAAGCCGGCGTTGCGGTCGGCGCTCCACTGCATGGGGGTGCGCACGCTATTGCGATCCCCCAGGTAGATGTTGTCCCCCATGCCGATCTCGTCCCCGTAGTAGATGACCGGCGTGCCGGGCAGAGAAAACAGCAGGCTGTTCATCAGCTCGATGCGGCGGCGGCTGTTGCCCAGAAGGGGGGCCAAGCGGCGGCGGATCCCCAGGTTCACCCGCGCGTTGGGATCCTTGGCGTACACCTGGTACATGTAGTCCCGCTCCTCGTCAGTGACCATCTCCAGGGTGAGCTCGTCGTGGTTGCGCAGGAAGAGGGCCCACTGGCAGGTTTCAGGAATGGGAGGGGTTTGTTGCAGGATGTCAATGATGGGGAAGCGATCCTCCATCTGGATGGCCATAAACAGCCGTGGCATGAGGGGAAAGTGGAACTCCATGTGGCACTCGTCCCCATCGCCGAAGTAGGCCACAGCATCTTCTGGCCACTGGTTGGCCTCCGCCAGCAGCATGCGGCCAGGATACCTTTGGTCAATGTGTCGGCGCAGAGCCTTGAGAAAGGCATGGGTCTCCGGTAGGCTCTCGCAGGTGGTGCCCTCCCGCTCGTAGAGATAAGGCACCGCGTCCAGCCGCATGCCATCTACCCCCAAGCTCAGCCAAAAGTCCACCACCTCGAACATGGCTTTTTGTACGGCGGGGTTGTCGTAGTTGAGATCTGGCTGGTGGGAGTAAAAGCGGTGCCAGTAGTAGGCCTTGGCCGCTGAATCCCAGGTCCAGTTGGAGGCTTCAAAGTCTTGAAAGATAATGCGGGCCTCTTTGTACTTTTCGGGGGTATCGCTCCAAACGTAAAAGTCCCGCTCGGGGGTGCCGGGGGCAGCTCGTCTGGCCCGCTGAAACCAGGGGTGCTGATCCGAAGTGTGGTTGAGGATGAGCTCAATGATGACGCGGATCCCCCGCTTATGGGCAGCCTCCAGAAAGATCTTGAAGTCCTCTAGGGTGCCCAAGTCAGGGTGAACACTGGTAAAGTCAGAAACGTCGTAGCCGTCATCTTTTAAAGGCGAGGGGAAAAACGGCAGCAGCCAGACGGCTGTAATCCCCAGTTCTTGCAAGTAGTCCAGCTTTTCGGTCAGGCCCTGGAAGTCGCCCACGCCATCGCCGTCGCTGTCGAAAAAGGCCCGTGCCGGCAGCTCGTAGATGATTGCATCTTTGTACCAAAGGGGGTCGTGGGTGAGGGGGGAGATGAGGCTGCGCAGAGGGGCTCGGATCATCATGTCGGTCATGTCGGCAACAGAGACAGGATTGGGACACCTTGGCAACCCTAGCCGTTGAATGGGGATCCCCTCAATAGGCTACAGCCTTCTCTTGGGTGCCAGGGATCCCCGGCGTCGGTTCAGGCAATGCCACTCCGCTTCTGGGCTTCCTTGCGGGAGACGGCCACGTGGCGCAGGCCGGCCCGGAGCAGCTCCTGCTCGATCAAGGCAAAAAACCGTTGCCGATCCCCGCTTCTCACCACCGCCAAATGATGGGCTTCCGCCAAGGCGATGGGGTAGCCAAAGCCCTTGTGCACTTGGCTCAGCACCCCTGCCAGAGCCCGCTGCAGCAACTCCGCATCCTGGACCACCCAAGCGGGAAACTCCAGGCGAGCAATTTCGGCTTGGCCCAGGGATCCCTCGCCAACATTGAGGTAACAACAGTGGACGTGGTGTTCCCCGAAGGCGTCCAACACGCTGGCGCCGCTGCGCCAAAGGGGGCTGCGCTCTCCCGGCTGCAGCAGGGATCCCCAAAAGACGCGGTCTGCCAGGGGGGCGAAGGGATGGCAGGGAGGAGACTTCTCGCCGGGACAGTAGCGGTAGCAGTCACAGCCCAGGTACGGGCACAGCCCCAAGCGCAGGTAGTTGAGGGTTTCGCTGCTGCGGGAGGCGCTGATGTAACCCACGAGAGGAATGCGGGCCGCCCGCAACTGCTCCAAGGTCGCCAGAATGGGATCCAACCAGGGGCGCCGAGCCGACTGGGACAGAGGTTCCAGTCCCCAGGGGATCAGGGATCCATCCAGGAGCGCCAGCGTGGTGCGGCGACGGGGCACCGACAGGGCCAAACGAGCCAGCTCCTCCAGTTCCGCTTGGGAGCGTCGTAAGGCCAGTATCTCTTCCAGCCCCAACGAGGACTCCGTGCCGCTGGTAGGATTGCGTTCACCTGGAGCGCGCTGCGGGCGAGAGTCTCGCCGGTTAAGGGGGGCCCTCGGCAACCCTTCTGCCCGCGGTTCCGAGAGAGGGGAGTCTGAGCGGTTTTGCTGGGCAAGGGGCCCATCTCCATACAGCAGCAGGGGCTGGCTGTCCAGGAGCGGCCACTCCTGGGTGCCGTAGTGGAGAACCACGCGCCCAACATTGATCAGCGAGCAGTAGGCAATCTCGTGGTGACTGGGCAAAATCTGGGATCCATCCGTGGCCACCACCGTGTGTCGCCCCTGCAGAGGCTCGACCTTGGGCAGGGATCCCCAGGCTTCCAGCGGCTCGGCGGGGCTGGCGCAAACAAACGACAGATGGGATCCCCACTCCACCCAGCGGGACTGCCAAACCTGCGGCTCCTGCTGCCAGCGCTCGAAAACTTGCCAGGCTTGGCGGAGGCGTTCTTGGCCGGCTTTCGACTCCTGTTGCAGGTGCCGGGTGAACGCAGGAATTTGCCCGCTCAGCTTAACCAGATCCAACATGATGGCCGCATCAGCCCTGCATGGCAATACGGCTGCCAGAAGCGGAAGAAGCCACATCTTGTCCTTCTGAGGAGTTGAGCAGCTCTTCCAGCGGAAACTCCCCGTAGACCTCGCTGCTGTTGTTGGGACTCTCCTGCAGGCGAACCCGATGCAACTGCACCCCCAGCTCCCGCAGGGGCAGAGTCAGCAGCCGCTGGATGTAGAGGGCGATGTTTTCGGCAGTAGGCACCACCTGGGCAAAGTAGGGAATGTCTTTGTTCAAAAAGGTGTGATCCAGCGGCTTCACCACCTGCTCCTCGATCAGCCGCTGCAGGGCCGCCAAGTCCACGATCATCCCCGTGCGCGGGTCGATGGATCCCTTGACGGTGATCTCCAGGCCGTAGTTGTGGCCGTGGCCGTGGGGACGGGCACAGAGGCCGTAGATGGCGCTGTTTTCTTCAAAACTCAGGTGATCCAGAGCCAAGCGGTGGGCGGCGCTGAAATGGGTGGCAACAGTCAAGTAGGCTTGCATGGCTTCTCCTCGGTATTCGGCCCAAAGCTCAGGATCTTCGTACAGACGGACGCTGGTCAGGGGCAGAGCCTCGGCCAGGCGTTGCCAAATCACGTAAGCGATAAACTCGGTAGTGGGCAAGGTTTGGGCAAACTCCGGCCAAGCTTGATTTAGATAAGCAAAGTTGAGATCTTGAATCACCCGCTGCCGGATCACTTGCTTTACATCCGAGAGGTTGAGCACCATCCCATAGTCATCCACCTCACCACTCATGCCCACCTCCAGCACATAGTTGTGGCCATGGCCGGGAAAACGGGCATTGGGGCCAAAGCGGGCCAAGTTCTCGGCTTCTGAGAGCTCGGGCAACCAGTACCGGTGGCTGGCGGCAAATTGCGCCCGACGGTAAATTGTACAGATTCTGGACATGAGTGGAGAGGAGAGCATCTGCCAGGGGATCCACCCTTTAGCTTGACACACTCCCCGGCCCAGAGGGTGGAAATTCTCAGCGGCCCTCAGCCTGCCCTCCCAGTGGTCTTGCCGTCATCTCTGTCCTGCGCCAGGTCAGGCACTTGCCCTGCCGACCGGGTCGGCCTGTGCATACCCTCATTTCCCAGAAAGCATTCCAAGCAGGGTTTTGGCAGCGTCTTGCCCTGAGAGCCAAGCCCCCTCTACGCGCCCTCCGGCGCACCAATCGCCGGCACAAACCAAAGGCAATCCCTCAGCAGCGGAAACCGGCACACGGGTGCTTAAGCTGGCCAATCCCGTGGTTTCCAAAGGCAAAGCGTAGCGCCAACGGTGCACCTGCATCCATTGTGGCGAAGCCAACCAGGGATCCAGCCGTTGGGCTGCGTGGGCCAGCAATTCTCGACCGGCCTTTTCCAGCTCAGAGGGGCCGGCCTCCAAGTACAGAGATGACCACTCCGCCCCCCCATGCAAGACCACCACAGGCGGGAGCGGCTGCAGGCGCTTGCTGCTGTCCAGTCCCAGCCAGGCCAACATCGGATCCTCCAAGCACTTGATCCCCTTCCAGGGCGGCGTATGCTCAGAGTAGCCCGCCAAAACCGCAAGGCAGGGTTGATACTGGGCGGATTCCAGCAGAGGCAACAGGTTTTCAGCCGAAGGGATCCCTTCCCGGAGCAGGGGCAGCAACTGGGGGGCCGGAATTGTCGCCACCAGGGCAGCAGCCTCGTAGCATTGGCCGTTCTCCGCCCTCAATTGCCAGCTTGTTGCCAAAGGTTTGAGGCTGACCACACGAGTTTGGGTGTGTACCGACAGCGGGGCAGCCAAGTGTTTGGCCAGCATTGTCATGCCCTGGGGGCAAGCGTAGCGTGGTTTCTCGTCGTTGGGATCCTCTGGGCGCAGCCCTTCTCGATCCAGCACATGCAGCGAGCGCGTCCATTCCGTCAGCAGCCCCAGGCCCAGCAGCTCCTTCACCCAGCGATAAAAGCCATCCGAATCGGCGGTCAGGTATTGAGCCCCATGATCCACTGGCACCGTTTGCCCAGCGTGCTCAACTCGACGGGTGGCCATGCGCCCGCCCAAGCCCGCCGATTTTTCCAGCACCAGAACCCGCAGCCCCGCCCGCAGCAGTTGCCTTGCACACACCAAACCGCCCACTCCCGCCCCGATGACAATCACATCGGCGGATGTTGAGCGGGCTCCCTCGGAAGGGGTTACCGCTGCCTGGGTTGCTTCGCCTAGCATACTGAGCCTGCCAGCTGTGACCGGATCCGCACGTTCAGCTCCCCCCTCTGCCGAAGGGGTTGTTGCCTTTTTCGCCGAAGAGCTTGGCTTCTCCCTTGATGGCAGCCTTGATGATGTTGTAGGCAGCCCAGGCAACCACCAAAACAATGGGCGACAGAACGATCAGCGGACGGAGATCAATGTCCATGGTTTTCATCCCCCCCTAACATAGATTGATTTACCGACTGCTGGGAACAAGAGCCTCCAGGGTTGGCCACCGCCGGAATCCCGATGGGGTGAAACCGTTTTCGACTCTGGATCCCGCATAAGCTGAGGTGCAACTCTGGAAAGATGGCTAAGTCCAGAATAAACCCAAATGGGGATCCCTACCGGCTAGACTTTGCCCCATCTGGACTGCTGAGGCGGGAGCCAACAGGCCCACACTGAGAATCGCGTCCAGAACTAGCGCACCCACCAGGGATGTGCAATCGACCCCGATCACCTGACTAACTGCTGCCCAAGCCCGCAACTTGGATCTTAATTCTGGGCTCTTTCTCAGTTGCTGTAGATTTTGCCCAAGGCAGCCGGCGGACGAGTGCGGCGGGCGCGGCCCTGCATTCCCGATAGAACCCCCATCGTCAACACAAAGGGCAACGCCTGGATCAACACGGGTGGCATCACATCTCCCCCTTGCAGTTGAATGGCCAGGGCGTCGGTGGCCCCAAACAACAGCGTCGCGCCCAGGATCCCGAAGGGGTGCCACTTGCCAAAGATCATCGCTGCCAAGGCGATAAGGCCCTTTCCTGCTGACATGTTGCGGACAAACTGGTTCAAAAAGCCAATGGAAAGGTAGGCCCCCGCCAGGCCCCCCAACAGGCCGGAGAGCAGCACCGCCGCGTAGCGCATACCCAGGACATCCACCCCCATGGTGGCAGCAGCCTGAGGATGCTCTCCCACCGCTCGCAGCCGCAAGCCCCAGGGTGTTTTGAACAGCAACCACCAGGAGATTGGCACCAACAGAAAGGCCAGATACACCAAGGGGCTAAACCCATGCCACAGCGGCAGCCGATTGACAATTTCTTGAGAGTTGGTGGTGTTGCCGTAGAACGATTGCAGCACCAGCGAAGGCACGCTCATGGCCAACAGGTTGATGGCAGTGCCGCTGACAATTTGATCGGCTCTGTAGCGGATGCACATCAGCGCATGCACAAAGGCAATGGCCACCCCCCCTAAGGCGCCGGCCAACAAACCCACCCAAGGGATCCAACCCACCTGAGCTGCTGGAGTCTGGGCCAGAAGGGAAGCTTCCAGGCGTTGGGTGGTTACCGCCGCCGCCAAAGCCCCAAACAAAACAAGATGATCCCCTCCAGGGCAATATTGACCACGCCGCTGCGTTCGGAGTACATGCCCCCCAAGGCCGTGAGCAACAGAGGGGTAGTGGAGCGCAGGGTAGCCGGGATCAAAGCCCAAAACAGAGTTGCCATAGTGCTCCGCAGCGCCAGCGCAAACGAGATCTCCGCTCAGAGGTACTCAAGTTGAGCGTTCATCGCAGTCCATTTCCACCTGGGCTGCCTGCAAGGGATCCGTGAAATAGCCGGGCAACAGGCCGCCTGCAGCAATGAAAAGGTGTAGGTGATCAAGTCCACTTTGGTGCTCAGCTTTACAAAAAAAGGCGAATCGGGCGAGGAGCCTAAGCCGGGCCGCAGCAACCCCACCACCACCGCCCCTGCTGCCACCGCCGCCCCCAAGGCACTCAGGGGTACGATGATCTGCCGCTGCCGCACCAAAAAAGCTTTTCCTCCCGGCAACTGCAGCCGCCCCAGCAGCAACAGCAGCAGGGCATAGGCAAAGCTGGCATAGCCAGCCAAAGAAGGGCTGAACCGCCGCAACGGCAACCGAGTTGGCGGGATCCCCTCCGCCAGGGCCACCCTGTTCACCGCCCCCACTGCCCCATAAAACCAGAGCAAGCCCAGCCCAAATAGAACCAGACCGACCACTCCCAAGCTGTACAGCCAGCGGGCCCGCACTTGCCGCTCCTTGATCCCCAGAGCCAGACATGACAACAGCGCCAACAGCACCCAGGCCCAGCTCAACCCTGGGATCCAACCCACCGCCAAAGTCTCCGGGATCCCCAACTGCTGCGGGTCGATGAGGCCAAAGGTTCCTGCCAGCACCCCTGTGCCGCCGAACTCCCGCCTCAGCACCCACTAGGGGCAGAGCAAAAACAGCAAAACGGCGCTCAGATTGGTCAGCAACAGCAGCATGGGCAGAGATTCAACAAGACCAAGGAGGGCCATCCGACAAAGATAGCAGCCAGCCCTCTTCTCAGCTCCTCAGCTCAAGACACTTCTCACGGGAAAGTGTTCCTCACCTCCGTCGCGAACGAGGCCAGTTGGATCTGTTCTGGCCTCAGGTCTCGAATCAAAGTAGTGCGCAGAGGTGCTGGGATCAAAATCGCGTGTGAGCAAATCTGCCAAAGCTGCCTGCTGCTCTGGCGTAAGCCGCCGCAGATAAAAATCCAACTGCCGGCTCACCGTGCCATTGTGAGCAAACTGGGCCAGATCCTCCACGGGCAAGGAGAACTCAATCAAACAAAGGCGGCAGAAACACCCCCAAGCGCTCTGCACCCCCCATCTGGCCCAGACCGAAGAAAACTGTCCCCAATCCCAGAGCCAAGGCCAACAGTCTCCGTGGCCAGTTCATGCCTAGAGTACTCCCTTCGAACTAGGGATCCCTTCTTGGCGGCGCGGATCCCGTTCCACAGCCATGCGCAGGGCGCGGGCAAACGCCTTAAAACTGGCCTCGACAATGTGGTGGGCATTGAGGCCGGCAGCTTGGCGAATGTGCAAAGTGAGCTGGGCGTGGTTGACCACCGCCTGATAAAACTCCCGCACCAACTGGGTTTCGTAGCGGCCAATGCGCTCTGTGGGCAGCTCCAGGCCATAGCTGAGGTGAGGGCGACCCGAAAAATCCAGCACCACCTGCACCAGGGCTTCATCCAAAGGCGCCCAAAAATGGCCGAAGCGATGAATGCCCCGCCGATCCTGCAAAGCCTGCGCCAGAGCCTGTCCCAGCGTGATGCCCACATCTTCGTTGGTGTGGTGATCGTCGATGTGCAGATCCCCTATGGCCTTGATCTGCAAATCGATCAACCCGTGGGTGCTGAGCTGGGCCAGCATGTGATCCAAAAAGGGGATCCCGGTGTCGATCTGGTGCTGACCGCTGCCATCCAAGTTCAGGTGAATTTGCACATCCGTTTCCCCCGTGCGACGGTGAACAGAGGCCGTTCTGGGCTGGAGCAGGCGCGAGGAGTCGAGGGCAGTCATGGGAAAAGTATCGAAGCAGGCGGGAAGTCCCAGCTCTAGGATCGCACAAGCCCGCCGCCATCGACACCTTCACCCATGCAGCAGGTGAGAATCCCTTCTCTGCCGGGGATCCTGATCCCAGCCCCCTGGACACGGGGATAGGTGTGACAGGGATCCCCTACAGGCAAGCCGGTGGGGCCGATCCTCTGCGCCCTCACCCCTTGGGAGAGGGGAGCTAGCAGGTTCAGCGGGATTTGAAATAGCCTATAAGACAGCTTCTCCCGAAATCGCTGTAGATTGCTGAAGGAAATTGTTGAAAAGGGGGTTGCCGTTTGCAAGATTGGCAGCAGATTCAGCGCGCCCTCAAGCAACACTGGGGTTACGAGAGGCTGCGCCCACCGCAGGATCAGGTGATCCGCGCTCTGCTGGACAAGCGCGACGCGCTGGTGGTGTTGCCGACGGGGTTTGGCAAATCCCTGTGCTTTCAGCTAGCAGCTCTGCTGCAAAGGGGGGTGATGCTGGTGGTCTCGCCCCTAATCGCCCTCATGGAAGACCAAGTTCAGGATCTCTGGAAACGCAAGCTGCCGGCGGCCTGTCTCCACAGCGAACTGGATCCAGCCCTGCGCAAGCGGGTGTTGAAGGCCCTTGAGGAAAACCGACTGCGCCTGCTCTATTTGGGGCCGGAGACTCTATTCAGCCCCCCCGTTTGGCAACGGCTGCAACAGCCTCAGGTGCAAATCAACGGCCTGATCGTGGATGAGGCCCACACGTTGGTGCATTGGGGGGGATCCTTCCGGCCCGACTACCGCCGTCTGGGATTGCTGCGCCCGGCTCTGGCCCCGGTGAAGTCCTCTTTTCCCATCGCCGCTTTTACCGCCACGGCTGACCCCCAAACCTGCAGCCGCCTCAGCCAAATCCTAGAGCTGCGGGATCCGGAGCACATTTGCGCCGATCCCCTGCAGGCCAACCTCTCCCTCAATGTGGCGATAGCCTGGAGCCCGGCGGATCGCCGTCGTCGTCTGCTGCGATTCCTGGGCGAGAATCCCGGGTCGGGTCTGGTCTATGTGCGCACCCGACGGGATGGGGAAGAGCTGGCCGAGTGGCTGGGCCGACAGAACTTGAAAACCGCCACCTATCACGGGGGGCTGGAAGCGCGATCCCGCCGCCGGCTAGAACGATCCTGGCTGCAGGGGGAACTGCGCTTTCTGGTCTGCACCAACGCCTTTGGCATGGGGATCAACAAGCCGGATGTGCGTTGGGTGCTGCATTTTCATCCCCCGCCCAGCTTGATGGATTATTTACAAGAGGTGGGACGAGGTGGTCGGGATGGTGGCCCTTGTCGGGCCCTGATGCTGGTCTCGGAGCCGACGGGCATGCTGGATCCCAGCGATCGCCGGCGCCAGGCCTATTTTTATTCCCAGCAGGAGCGCCTTCAGGCCCGAGCACGCCACCTGCTGCAAACCTTGCCTCAGCAGGGATCCTACGCCGACCTGCCGCCTGGAGAGGTACGGGTGGCCCTGGGTCTATTGCAGGAGATGGGCTGCCTGCACTGGCCGGATCCCTTTCACTTTCAGGTGTTGCACCGCCGTTGGCAGCCTTTAAGACGAGAGGATCCCTGGCAAGGGATGGAAGCCCTCATCCACGCCCGCGGCTGTCGGTGGCAGGCGATCTTGCCCTATTTTGGCTACCCTGGGGAGCAGCCCGGCCTGCCCTGTGGCACCTGTGACCGTTGTCGGCTTTCTCGTTAGCCCTCAACAGCCCGCTGCGAGCCGCAACCGGCAGGAGTGGCTATCATGATCTGCGTTTCTGCAAAGGGAGCAGTTCCCCTTGCTGACGAACTTTCGGCTGTGCCTATGAGTGTTTCCGGATCTCCGCTCGAGGAACTTGACCGACCCTTGTCCCTAGCTCGGCAGGTGGCGCAACTGTTGGTGGTGCCGGTCTCGGCCCGTCTGGGATCCCAGTCTCCTCCCCGAGAGATCCTCAAACGGCTTATCCAGGAGGTGGGGATCGGGGGCATCTGGCTCACGGATGGCCACGTGGCCGAGGCCCTGCTGCTGATCGAGGAGGCCCAGTCTTGGGCGGCTCTGCCCCTTTTGGTGGCAGCCGAGGTCGGGCGGGGGCTGGCCCTGCAGGGGGCGACCCCTTTCCCCCATCCTCTAGGGTTGAGCCGCCTGGGGGCGGAAGCCGAGCGCTGGGCCGAGCAGTGGGGGCGGATCACGGCGCGGGAGGCGGCGGCCATCGGCATCAATTGGTTGCTCAGCCCGGTGGCAGAGCCGCTGGGGGAAGGGGCGCTGGCGGAGGATCCCCTGTCTGCTTTGCAACTGGCGCGAGCTTTTGTGCGCGGATGTGAGCAAGCCACCCCGGGCAGCACAGGCGGGATCCTAACCACAGCCAGCTCTTTTCCGGGCAAAGGCTGGAGGGATCCGGTTCAGGCCGGACTGAAGCCATCCCCAAAGACAACAGACACCCCCTGGTGCCCCCGATTAACCCTGACCCTAGCCCAGCTCCAAGAGGGACCTTGGCTGCCTTTTCGAGGTTTGGTGGAGCAGGTGGGGGCGATCTTGGTTTCCCACGTGGTGCTGCCGGAGTGGGATGAGCGCTGGCCTGTCACCCTGCTGCCGGGGCGGCTAACCCAACTGTTGCGCCAGGAATGGGGGTTTGGCGGGCTTATTGTTGTGGACAGCCTCGATCAAGGCTGCTTGGCAGAGCTGGCCAATGCTAACGGGCCCAACTCATTGGCCGTGCGGGCTTTCCAGGCCGGTGCCGACCTAATTTTGGCCCCCCCCGATCCGATGGCATCCTTGGCAGCCGTTTTGGAAGCGGTGCAACAGGGATCCCTCAGCACAGACCAGCTTGCCCAGTCGGTGACGCGGGTGCTGCGGGCCAAACAGCGACTCCTACCCGCCGCCTCAGCTCTCCTCCAACAGGTGTGGCCGGCCCTGGCAGAAACCGACTTCAGCGCCCTTGGCGGATGGATGGGAGCCAAGGATCCCACGGATCCGGCCCTCAACCGTGGCTCTCCCGCCGAGCAACTGAAGCCTTTGCTGTTGGGGGATCCCATCTCCAAGGACAAGGACTCCGTTCCGCGGACGCGAACGGCGTTGGGAAAGTTGTTCAACAGGCGCTCCCACCTGACCTCTGCTCTGCACAGAGCCGCACAGATGGGATCCCTCTTGGCCGAGAAGGATATTGCCCCCTGTCAAGCGGCTATGGCCCGTGGTGGCGTGGAAGGAGGCCGGCCCCTCAGCCCGCCCGCAGAGCCCGGATGGTTGAACTGGATCTGGCAGGATCCCCCCTTGGGTGCTGCCGATGTGCAGTTGCAGTCTCCCGCCCTGCATGTTCCGGCTGCCTTAGGCATGCTTCCTGTGCTCAGCGATGCTCTTACCCCCCTACCTTGGCTGGAAGCTGCCCTAAACAACGCCCCAGGATTCATCTTCCAAGGTTTCCTTCGGGATCCCTTGCCCAACTATGTGCTGGATTGGCTGCAACAGCATCGGGAGCGGGTGGCAGCGGTCGTCATTTATGGTAATTTATCTCTCTACCGCCGCCTGCGGGCGCACTTTCCATGGGCCAATGCCATCCACAGCCTCAACCGGGATCCCTGGGCTCAAGCGGAGGTGATGGGGCGGCTCTTTCCCAACCGTTCCCCCTCAGAGGGATCAAAGTCTCACGTGGCCCAGCCAACCATTAAGAAAAAGTAAATACCTTTACAGATTATTGGCAGGGAAAGGCTCCTGAGTTATCGTGTTGGTTGAAATGTAAAAGATTGAAACGGTTTCTCTCAGCGTTGTCTGTGTCTCCCTCCCTCTCAGAGACCACTCAATCCCGCAGCAGCCAGTCATCAACTGGCAGTTGCGTCGGCTTTGAGCAAAAGCGACTTCAGCCTTCATCCCAACAGCGTTTACAACCCTTCCTCAAATCCTTGCAGCAGTTCTTTACAAGTGTCTGGTCTCAAAAAACTCGGCTGGGTCTTGCCCTCCTCAGCCTAGGGCTGGCGATATTGACCTGGGCTTGGCTAAGTGCTGAGGCTCGTCTGGATCCCTATACCGAAGCCGTCCTCAGCTTACAGGGGCAGGTTAGCCATGGTGCATCCTTGTTTGCCCTCAACTGTGCAGCCTGCCACGGAGAAGAAGCGGATGGCCGGGTAGGGCCCAGTCTGCGGGGGGTGAGCAGCCGCCGCTCGGATCGGTTTATTATTCAGCAGGTGACCGGTGGCAAAACGCCTCCCATGCCCCAGTTCCAGCCGGATCCCCAGGAGATGGCAGATCTGCTCAGCTACTTGAAAACCCTCTGAGGCCGTTTCATGGGCCTGGCCCAGCAGCTTGCTTGCTATGCTCTCTGGCTGGCCGCCGTATTTGCTTTTGCGGAATGGCTGCGCTCCCGGCAGGTGGACGGGGAATGGGTGCGCAAGGCCATTCACATTGGTGTGGGCAATATCATTTTGTTGGCTTGGGCTTTGCAAGTGCCTCGCTGGCTAGGGGTGGGATTCTCTCTGGTGTTTGCCGGCTTGGCGCTGCTCTCCTACCGGGTGGCCATCTTGCCCAGCTTGAATGGAGTCGGTCGCCGCAGCTTTGGCACCTGTTTCTACGCCGTCAGCATTGGCCTGCTGCTGTTTTGGTTTTGGCGTCCCCAGCGACAGGTCTTCGCGGTGATCGGCATATTGGTGATGACGTGGGCCGACGCCTTGGCAGGGTTGGTGGGCAAAACTTGGGGCCAACACCCCTACCAACTGGGATCCATTCAAAAAAGCTGGGAGGGATCCCTGACCATGTGGGCGGTGAGCAGCTTGGTGATCGCAGCTCTGCTGCTGGGGTACTTTGGCTTCTCTCTCCCTTTGCTCGGAGTGAGCCTTTTGGTGGGAGGGATGGCTATGGGACTGGAGGTGTTCTCTTGGTGGGGGTTGGATAACCTGACCGTGCCCCTGGCCAGTGCCGGCCTCTGTTTTGTTCTGCTGCAGATCCTCAATTATTTGTAACGCTTGCTACGGAACGTTCCTCTCCGGTTCCCGGCGGTATAGCGTGGAAACAGCCCTTTCTTCTTCTCCACCATGGCTGCAAGTCCTGCGCTGGCCTCTTCTGCCCCTCCCTCTCCCGCCCACATCTGTCCCTTTGCCCAGGCTTGTAGCTACCTGGATTGGGCAGCTCGCGAGCTGAAACTGGATCCCGGCTGGGTGGCGATCCTCAGCACCCCCCGCAAAGTGGTGACGGTGGCGATCCCCGTGCGGCTGGATAACGGACACATCCAAGTGCTGGCCGGCCATCGGGTGCAGCATTGCAACGTTCTCGGCCCCTACAAAGGGGGGATCCGCTACCACCCAGCGGTCACCCTTGAAGAGGTCTCGGCCTTGGCGATGCTCATGACCTGGAAATGCGCCCTTATGGGCATTCCCTACGGTGGGGCCAAAGGGGGGATCCCTATCGATCCGAGGCGTTATTCGGTCTCGGAGCTGGAGCGCATTACCCGCCGTTATACCAGCGAGCTGATCAAGGATATCGGCCCTGCAGAGGACATTCCCGCTCCAGACATGGGAACTTCCGCCCGCGAGATGGCCTGGGTGATGGATACCTATTCCATGAATGTTGGGCATGCGGTGCCGGGAGTGGTGACGGGCAAACCTCTCTCGATTGGGGGATCCCGAGGGCGAGAACTGGCCACCGGACGGGGGGTGATGATCACGGTACGGGAAGCCTTGGCCCGACATGGTGGATCCCTGGCAGGGGCAACGGTGTTAATCCAAGGTTTTGGCAATGTGGGTGGAGCAGCGGCCAGCTTGCTGCATCAGGCAGGAGCCAAAATTGTGGCGGTTTCCGGCAGTTCTGGGGGCCTTTATAACCCCAAAGGACTGGATATCCCCGCCCTCAAAGCTTACATGAAGGAACAGGGAGGCCGCATGGCGGGCTTTCCACAGGCTGAGCCCATTAGCAATGCCGACCTGCTGGTGCAAAAAGCGGATGTGTTGATTCCTGCTGCTCTAGAGAACCAAATTACCGAAGCCAATGCCCACCAAATTCAAGCCCGGATCGTGGCAGAAGCTGCCAACGGGCCAACCACTCTCGCCGCCGACCGGATTTTGGAATCGCGAGGGATCCAGGTATTGCCGGATATTCTGACCAATGCCGGTGGGGTAGTGGTGAGCTATCTGGAGTGGGTGCAGGGACTCTCTTACATCTTCTGGGATGAGGAGCGGGTCAATCAAGAAATGGAAGGTCTGATGGTACGTGCCTTTGAACGGGTGGTGCAGGAGGCAGAACGGCGGCAAGTGTCGCTGCGACTGGCTGCCTACACCCTAGGGGTAGGCCGAGTGGCCCAAGCCCTACAGGATCGCGGCCTTTACCCGTAGAAGCTCCCCCACCTGGAGACCGGGAACTCTTGGCTCAACAAGCCCACTTGCCAGGGTTCGGCTGCCCAAACTCTGCTGGAGGTAGTCCTTTTCTCAAGCCCGACGGCGTTCTTGCTCTTCCTGCTGCTGCCATTGCTTGAGCAGCTCTTTTGCCGCCTGCGGGGTAAAGTAGTCCAGCTCCATCAGCTTACGGTAGGTCAGAATTTGTCGCATCTCCAGGGGCATGTCTGCTTTTTGGTAGAAGTAGCGAATGCGATTGATGTTTTGCTCCATTTCGGTAAACTCTTGCTCCCGCTTGATCTGCCTTTCCTGCTTGAGCACTTCATGGGGAGCGGACAGGCGGCTGTAGTTGGGGATCCGTTGCGTGCCTGTGGTTTTGCTCGCAGCAGGCAGACGGTGGCCTCCGGTTTGTCGGCTGTTGGCCTTGTTGGAATTGAAGAAGAAAGAGAGCATCGGCAAACCTCACACAAACAGATAAACGGCGGGAGCTTAACGCCAAGTCAACAATATCAAGTTTAGGTGAAGAAGCCTGTGATCCAGATCCTTCTTGGAAAAACCCGTACTTCCGGCGCGGCGCTGTATCTCTCTGCCTCTCCTACCCCCGCGGATGGTCAAGGAAAAGCTGGGGTTTGGCCTCAAGCCAATCTATTCATGAGTCCAGCCTACCGTGTTTACACGGAAAATGACTGAGATCACGTCCGAGAGTACAAGGTATTTAAGTATCTTCACGTCCTTTTGTTCGGGATCCCTGTATCGGATGTACTTTCCCGCAGGCCGCTACAGGTGGGATTCATCTCCGCTCAGCAGCCAAGTGACCGATACCCCCAACGCCTTGGCAAAGGCCACCAGTTCTTTGTCAATGACGCGCCGTTTTCCCTTTTCCACCTGGCCAATCTTGACGTAGTCCAACTGCACACCGTACTTGGCCAAGCGACCCGCCAGTTGATCTTGGGTGAGTTGCAGCTTCTCCCGTACCCAGCGCACCCGCTCCCCAATCAAGTTGGCCGATGGATGGTGCCGGTCGTTAGACTCCATAGGAGCAGAAAGCCGTAAATATTCTTTTCCAGACTGAGGAAGTTGAGGGATCCTCACATGGTAGCCTGAGCTGGCAAGGTTCCCTTTTCCTGGGATCCCACCCGGCAGCCGTTGAGCTGACTGGCTCAGGAACAATCTTACCTCAAGGTCTAGATCGAAAATCGCTTACCGCTTTTTGCCGGGCAACCCCTTGCCTGCAAAGACTTGGCGGATGGGATCCCTGCTGTTCCCGCATCCAAGCGGAAAAATCTCCGGACAAAAAAGAGGGGCATGATCGATTTTCGCTCGCAGCAGCAGCAGAAACCTTTTTAGACTGGGAGATGAAGTTCTCTCCTCACCTGGCCGTGGTTTTTTCTCGTCCTCATCCTGAACACTCTGTCTCTTCGCCTCAGGAGTTCGACGATCTCTGGTTCGACCCCGAGTCTGCCCCTCAAGACGACCTCGCAGAAGTTGACTCAGAGCCAGGGGCCGGCGGATCCCGGTTGAATGAAGACGCTGTCGATCACTACCTGAATACCATCGGTCGCGTGCCCCGCATCGATCACGCTGAGGAAATCGAGTTGTCGCGCAAAATTCAGCAAAAGCTCCTCATCGATCAAGCCCGGCAGGAATGGCGGCAACAGCGGGGGGAGGATCCCAGCGATGAGGCTCTGGCCGAGGCCCTGCAGATTTCCGTATCCACCCTACGCTCCCGCATCCGACAAGGGGAGCAAGCTCAGCGCAAGCTGGTCAACGCCAACCTGCGCCTGGTGGTCAGTGTTGCCAAAAAATACCTCAATCGGGGGGTGCCCTTTTTGGATCTGATCCAAGAGGGCAATATCGGGTTAATTCGGGCCACCGAAAAATTCAATGCGGAGCGGGGGTTTCGCTTCAGCACCTACGCCCATTGGTGGATTCGCCAAGGCATTACCCGTTGCATTGCCAATCAAGCACGGACGATTCGCCTGCCGGTACACATGGTCGACAAAGTGCGCCTGCTCAAGCGCACCAACCGCGAGCTGATGAAGCTACAGGGTCGGCGGCCCACCGAAGTGGAGCTGGCAGAAGCCCTGGGCATTAAAGTCAAGAAACTGCGCATGATCCAGCAGGCTGCTGCTTTGCCCCTGTCGCTGGATGTGCCGGTCGGCCAGGAAGGAGAAAGCCGCCTTGGAGATTTGCTGCAAGATGAGCGGCAAGAGCAGCCCTTTCAAGGGATCCTCGTGCAATCGATGCAGCAGGATGTGCGTTCTGCCATGCAAACCCTGAAGCCGATTGAGAGGCAAGTGCTGGAGTTGCGCTATGGGTTAGACGGGCAACAGGCGAGAACCCTGCGGGAGGTGGGGGATCACTTCAACCTAACGCGGGAACGGATTCGTCAGATCGAGCGGGATGCCCTGCGCAAGTTGCGGGTGGGCTATTCTTCGCGGGCTTTGGCCCAGTACATCCGCTAGTGGCTACAGACCCACAGACCGATTTCCTGGCCAGCTTCTGCCCAGGGATAGCCTTTTTTCAATCTTCTTGGGTTGAACACCATAGCCCCTTGCAGCGGCGATGATAAGGATCCCTTATCCCCTGAGCCTATTGGGGCTGATGACCCCCCGGCTACCTCATCTTCACGACCAGAGCCAGTGGGAAGGACTTTGGCAGCTAACCTCTTTGGTCGTTGAGGAGTTGGCTGATCGGTTTCCTCTGGCGCTCAGGCATTGTAGTCATTCCAAACGAGATTGAGACACTCCCGCTGCCGCCCAAACGCTTCGCGCCGCTGCCGCGACCCCTCTCCCAGGGGGAAAAGGATTGGTCTGCTGGCTTGACTTCCCAGAGGTGCCTAGGATTCGGAACACCTGTGCGCCGAGAAAGAAATTCTTAAAAAGCCTTCGCCAGCCACAAAACCGCATTTAGGATCGGCTTCGAGGAATAGTCAGCGAGTAACCTGCGTCTTTGTTTCCAGATGGCCCGATACCAAGCCGGCTAGGCTTTTTCAGCCCAGCCTCTTTTTCAGTGCAGATGCTCGAGCCGTCAGCCCAGTCTTTGCTATGCCTTCAACTGCAATGGATTCTTCGATCTTTCATCAATCCCAACCTTCTTCCCAGCGGAATCCTGTGCTCTCAGACAAGCTTTCCCTGCGTATGGGACAAGCCCTACTGGGGTTAGCATTGGCCACTTGGCTGCTGATGGGGTTAGGCAGTGCCACCCGCGTCATGAATGCTGGGCTGTCCTGTCCAGATTGGCCCCTTTGCTACGGGGCAATTGTGCCCAGCCAGCAGATGAACCTACAAGTCTTTTTGGAATGGTTTCACCGCATGGTGGCTTCTGGGGTAGGCTTGGCTACGCTGGTTCTGATGGGGTTTGCTTGGCTGAAGCGTCAGGCATTGCCCACTTGGCTGCCCTGGGGTTTGAGCTGGGCTTTTGTTCTGGTCTTGATGCAAGGGATCCTGGGCGGGCTGACGGTCACGGAGCTGCTGCGCTTTGACATTGTGACAGCCCACTTGGGCACGGGCCTGCTGTTCTTTGCCACTCTGCTTACTCTGGGATTACTGATCTTGACAGGATCCGGTTCCGAGGACTCCATCCTGCCGCTGCGACTGGGTGAAGGGCCATTTTCCGTCGGCTACTTGCCTTGGCTGGGCTTGGGGGCGGTGCTGCTGGTGTATGTCCAGAGCCTTCTGGGCGCCTTGGTGGCCTCCCAATGGGCTTTGCATCAATGCTTTGCTGCCGGCGAGCTGTGCTGGGTGATGAATAGCCACTTGCTGGGGGTTGCTCCGGCCACCCTTGGGGTGTTGGCGGTAGCGGTGGCCACCGGGCTGCGGCGCAAGCGGATCCCCCGCCTTCTCAAGTTCTTGGGCCATGGGTCTGTTGGCCTGCTGTTGGCCCAGGTGGGGATCGGTGTTTTGACCTATCATTACCGGCTGCAGGTAGAACCCCTAACGGTGGCCCATCAGATGATAGGGGCAGCTTTGCTGGCCTGTCTGCTGGGTTTTACGGTGCTGGCCTGGCGAATGCGAAGCCGAGGGGAAGAAGGCCGGTGGATGGCCGTAACCGCAGAAATGACCGGTGAGTGAATTTCATGCAAGATAGCGTTTTAGTCGACCGTCAGGCTTCCTACCAGAACCCGATGGGGGGGATCCCCTCTGAGCAGAGCCCATGTGCTCTGGGGTGCGAGCGCCAGGCGCTTGTCCAGGTTTTGCGCAGCTACAGCCAGTTGGTGAAGCCCAAGATCATCGCCCTCTTGCTGATGACGACGGCTGGGGCCATGTGGATGGCAGGCAACACCGACCCGTTCAGGTTTTTCATCACCCTTTTGGGGGGAGGAATGGCGGCGGCGGCAGCCAACGTCATCAACATGGTGTATGACACCGATATCGATCGGATGATGGAGCGAACCCGCCATCGTCCCCTGCCTTCCGGTCGAATCCGGGCGCGGGATGCTCTGATTTTTTCGGGGATCCTGGCTTTGACTGCTTTTGGGCTGTTGGCTATCTTCACCAACCTGCTGGCTGCCGGTTTGGCCATGTCGGGGATCCTGGTGTACGTGGGGGTCTATACCCACTGGCTGAAGCGTTCCAGCACGCAAAATATTGTCATCGGTGGAGCGGCAGGAGCGATCCCACCTTTGGTGGGCTGGGCAGCAACCACAGGCGAGCTCAGCTGGGCCGCGTGGGTGATGTTCGCCATCATCTTTTTGTGGACTCCACCCCACTTCTGGGCTTTGGCCATTCTGAAGCGGGAAGACTATGCCCGTGCCGGGGTGCCGATGCTGCCGGTGGTCGCGGGCGAAAGGATCACTGCCGCACAGATTTTGCTCTACGCGCTGCTGATGGTTCCGGTCAGCCTGTTGCTGGTTTACCCCTTAGGGATGCTGGGATCCTTTTATCTGAGCGCGGCGGCGCTGCTGGGATCCCTCTTGGTTTGGAAGGCGGTGCAGTTGCTGCAGGATCCCTGCGACCGAGATCGGGCGGCCTCGCTCTTCACGTTTGCCAACCTGTATCTGCTGCTGTTGTGCGGGGCCATGGGTCTGGATAGGTGGTCGTTAACCCACATCCTCTGGAGCCAGGCCACTGCGTCCCTCCAAGGGATTTACACCACCCTCATAGCGCTGGCCAGCTGACTTGCGCGAATGGGGGATCCCTGGGTTGATAACCCCCGTTGGCCAGCCGGTTTTTCCTCAAAATTGCGGCCCATTCTCAGAGAGTGACACTCCATACCGTGCAGGGTAGAATGAGCTAATCATTAGCCAAGCAAGACACACCCGGCCATGACCAATGAGGAGATTGAGACGCGATTTGTCCAGTTGGCCGAAGCTGTGACCAAGGTGGCTGATACAGTTGCCAAGGTT
Source organism: Thermostichus sp. MS-CIW-23 (assembly GCF_054059455.1). Taxonomy (NCBI): domain Bacteria; kingdom Bacillati; phylum Cyanobacteriota; class Cyanophyceae; order Thermostichales; family Thermostichaceae; genus Thermostichus; species Thermostichus sp. MS-CIW-23. The sequence continues at coordinate 62,688 of NZ_JBSSCC010000011.1, forward strand.
ACCGATGCTCAGCTTGCCTTGCAGACTCTTTCGGGGCGTCTCGCTGAGGTTGTCCTGGAATTGCGGCAGGAAGTGCGGGAATTGCGGCAGCGGCAGGCCGAGTCGGATCAACGCTTTGAGGTTCTCCTTCAGGAAATCCGCTTCTTAATCCGCCGTCAGGGAGAGGGGCAAGCGTGAGTTGGGAAATCGCCTGGTGGAAGCCCTTGAGATAGGTCAGGATCCTCTCCGTGGAAAGGGTGAAAACAGCGGAGGATCCCTTGCTGCCTAAGGTTTGCTCCCAAGCAGAATACTTTCATTATTTCAAACAGCAATGAAACGGCTTGCTGCGTCGATCCCTAACTCCCTTCTCCCAGGGGGAGAGAAGCCGGAGGTGAGGGAAGGCCGCCTTACAGGAGAGGAGTTGGGGGTAGATTTTGCCGAGCCTTTGTGGACACTTAAGAAGCCCAGAAGCCTTGCTGGATAGGACTGTCTGGGCTTGGGGAGATGTTGCTGAACCGTTTCGCAACGCATAGTCACTTATCTCACCGTCAAGGTGAAACAAACAACCGCTTGCTTCCTGATAAGGCCTCCGGCCCGCTAGCGCAAGCAGTAGAAATAGATGGTAATAGAAGCCACGACTGCTATCGGCCCTCTGGGGATGGAGCTTAGCGGACTTGAACCGCTGACCCCTTCAATGCCATTGAAGTGCTCTACCAACTGAGCTAAAGCCCCAATCACTTGGCTTCGAGCGAGAATCCCGCTCAAGGATCCTACCCTCTACTCCAGCTTACACTGGCAACCTGCAGAAGATGCCTCAGCGGTAAAAAACGCTGGAACCTGATCGTAAATAAGTGGAGGATCCTTGTCAATAGCTTGGATGGCTCAACCGAGATGAGGAGTTTGCTTGGTTCTCAGCCTTTTGGTGTCAGACGTTGCGAGAAGCCCGCGGGGTGGTAGAACGGAGTCAGTGGCAATTGAGGGGCCTGTGACACAAGAAACTCAGCTTAACCGCATTTTGGCGGCTTCTTTGCTGGTCGTCTGCCTTATTGCGGCCATTGTCGGGGGCACGCGCCCTGCCCCAGAGCCTACCCGAGGCGGGGTTGGCCTAGAGGCTGCACGGGGGGCGGAGCGCATCGAGGTGGTCACCCTGGAAGGAACGATAGGCGGCCCAGGGGGTTCGACTTTGGTAGGCCTGCCCACTTCTCCTGTGGAACAGTTGCGGGAGGCAGCACGGGATCCCTCTGTCAAGGCTGTATTGCTGCGCATCAACAGTCCCGGCGGAGCTGTGGGATCCAGCCAGGAACTCTACCGCGCCGTAACCGCTCTACACGGAGCAGGCAAGCCGGTGATCGCTATCCTAGAAAACATTGCTGCCAGTGGGGGGTACTACGTGGCCAGCGCTGCCGACAAAATCTATGCCAACCCTGGCACCCTAACCGGCAGCATAGGGGTTATCATCAGCGGCCTCAGCTTTGGTAAGTTGCTGGAGAACTACGGCATAGAGCCGCAGACCTTCAAAACCGGCGAGTACAAAGACCTTCTCTCTCCTTTCCGCAGTGCCACTCCTCAAGAGCAGCGCCTTCTGCAAAACTTGGTGGAGGATACCCTCGAGCAGTTCATTCGCGATGTGGCCCAAGGACGCCAGCACTTGCCAGAAAAGGCAGATGAGGTGCTGGAGGCGGAGATGATCGCGCGACGGCAGAGCTTGGATGAAGACCGGGTGCGACAATTGGCCGATGGACGCATCTTCACCGGGGCGCAAGCTGTGGAGGTGGGCTTGGTGGATGCTTTGGGGGGCTACACGGAGGCGGTGGAGGATCTGCGGCGCATGACCGGGGATCCCTCTTTGTCGCCGGCGGGTGAGGGAGAGGGCTTCCAACGAGTACTGCGACGCCTGTTAAGCCAAGGACTGTCCTCGCAAAGGCAAGCCGCTTGGCTGAGCCGGCTGTTGGAGAGCAACGAGGCTGTTGGGATCCCAGACGTGCCGCTGCTGTGGATGGCGCCGGAGTGGACTTTGCGCTAAACCTAAATCTAATCAGGACGGGTTTTGGGTGTGGGGGGTGAACGGTGAATCGAGAACCGGTCGCGCCGGCGGCGCAGGGCACTTTGAGAGCAGCTGCTCTGGGAGTGCAGGGCAATACTTGGAGAGAGGGATCCCAGAAGGCCAATTCCTTGGCGGAGCTGGATTGGGCCATCGACCTGGAGCTGTTGACCAGTCGGGCTTGGGTGGAAATTGACGCAGCCCAGCTGCGAGAAAACCTGCGGCTGTTGCAGAGGCGCCTAGGCTCAAACGTCGAGATCTGGGCGGTGGTGAAGGCCAATGCCTACGGGCATGGGGCGCAGTTGGTGGCTCCCGTGGCTGTTGCGGCTGGGGCCAAGGGGCTATGTGTGGCCACCCTGGCCGAAGGGATCGAGTTGCGGCAAACGGGGCTGCAGGCTCCGGTTCTGGTGTTGGGAGCTTTGAATACTTGGGCGGAGCTACAGCAGGCCATGGCAGCCCGGCTGGAGGTCAGCCTCACCTGCACAGACCAAATCCCGCTGATGCGCCAGGTAGCCCGTTGGGCCGGGCGCCCCGTCCCGGTGCATGTCAATGTGGATACGGGTATGACCCGTTTGGGGATCCCCTGGAAGAAAGCTGCAGCCGTGTGGGGGCAGATTTGTCGGATCCCGGAGCTGGAAGGCTGTAGCTTGTTTTCCCATTTGGCGACGGCGGACGAGCCCCATTCTCCAGTCATGGAACAGCAGCACGCCCGCTTTGCCCAGGTGGTGGAACAGATCCGCCAAGCCGGGGATCCCTTGCCGGCGCTGCATCTGGATAACTCAGCCGGTGCTTTAACCCATCTCCACTACTCCCGTGTGCGTTTGGGGTTGGTCCTCTATGGCTTGTCGCCTGCCCCTCACTTGCAACTGCCGGGTCTGCAGCCGATTCTGCGACTCAAGGCGCGGCTGACCCACATCCAAACTGTGCCTGCCCAGACCGGAGTGAGCTATGGACATCGCTACATCACCTCTCGCCCCAGTCGCATTGCCACTCTGGCCATCGGCTATGCGGATGGGATCCCACGGCGGCTTTCCGGCTGGCTGCGAGGATGGGTGCGCGGCGGCTTGATCCAACAGGTGGGCACAATCACGATGGATCAATGTATGTGGGATGTAACCGAGAGGCCGGATATCCAGGTGGGGGATGTGGTGGAGCTGCTGGGCCCCAATCTGGCAAATGCGGGTTTATCTGTGCAGGATTGGGCCGATCAGTTGGGTACTATTTCCTATGAGTTGCTGTGTGGGCTTTCTGCCCGTCTGCCGAGAGTGTTGGTTAATTCTCTGGGTTTTGATGATGCCTGACACGACAGATTGGATTGCCTCAAGCACGGATAGGAGCAGGCCAGAGGCTGTTCGCGTCGGCAGCAGAGGGCTTGACTTGACGTGTCAACAGAGAGTAGAGCAGCATCGAAGGTAATCGAGGGCACTCCTGATCACTGAAAACAGTGACTTGGCGGCGGATTCGGTTCCCATTGGGAGGTAGCGATGGCGGAGCAACATAAGCCTCTGAAGAGCCTGGAAAATCAAATGGAACGGGCTGTTCTGGAGATGGTCAATGAAATCCTGCTGATGGAGAGTCAGCAGCGCTACTGCTTCTGTGAGAAATTCTGTAACGATGCTGCCGCCCTGGCCTTGAACAACCTCAAACCTCGCTACGCCACCAGTTTTCACGGCTCTCTCCACACTTTGGAAGCCATTCAAGCGGATCAGGAGTTGCAGAGGCTGATCCGGTTGGAGGTGGTGAAGGCCATGGACAAGGTGGCGGCCAATCCCCGTTGCCCGGAGCCTGAATGTCCTTTGCTGCTGCGCGACGTCGAGGCGATAGAGTTAGAGCTGGCCCCTAGCGACAATTGAAGAAATGGCTCTGATGGAGCTGCGCTCCGCTGGCGCGAACGTTTCCCCTTCGCCGGTGGCCTTTCTTGGCCCTGCTGGAACCTACACAGAGTTGGCAGCTTTGCTGGCCTGCCCTGAGCAGCCTCACCTGCACAGCCAGGGATCCCACCCCTTAGTGCCTTATCCAACGATCAGCGCCTGTCTAGAGGCGGTAGCTGCCGGCCAGCAACAATGGGCGGTGGTGCCGGTGGAAAACTCCGTAGAGGGCGGGGTTTCGATGACCTTGGATGCCCTCTGGCAACTGGAGGGGCTAGGGATCCGGCAGGCGCTGATCCTGCCCATTCGCCATGCCCTCATCGGACGTGCCTCGCGGTTGGAGCAAATTGAGCAGGTCTACTCCCACCCGCAAGCTTTGGCCCAATGTCAGGCTTGGCTGAGATCCCATCTGCCCCAGGCCACTTTGATCCCAACCCGCTCGACCACCGAAGAATTGGATCGCCTGCAGGAGCAGCCCAGCGCCGCCGTCATCGCCTCAGAACGAGCTGCCACCCTCTACCAACTGCCGGTCTTGGCCTGCCCGATCAACGATCACCCCGACAATTGCACTCGCTTTTGGGTTATTGGCCGTGCGCCGCTCTCGCGTTCCGGTCAACAGGGTGAAACCTCTGCCGATCCTGCTTCTCCGGGGGGATCCCATACTTCCTTAGCCTTCAGCCTCCCCCACAACGTGCCGGGAGCGCTGCTGAAACCTCTGCAAGTGTTTGCGGAGCGAGGCCTGAATATGTCTCGCATTGAGTCGCGCCCCACCAAAAAATCGGCAGGGACGTATGTCTTTTTTGTCGATTTGGAGAACCCTATCGGCCAACCCTATTTGGATGCCGAGGTGGTTGCGGCGCTGGAATCAATTGCTGAAACCTTGAAGCTCTTCGGCAGCTACCCTGTGCATGACCTCTGCAAACAAGGGGATCTATCCCAAGTAGCAAAAGCCCTGCCCTCTGAGGGGAAAGCGCGTCCAGCGTAGCCAAGTCTTTCAAACCGTTGAATCCATCTGAGTCATCAGGCCCGAAAGCTGGGAGCGACACCCGATAGAGTCATTTCAGGTTAGGGTGAGACGCCTGGGCTGCTGATCGCGCCAGCGGGACGGAGTCCTTGAAAAGCCTTCTGGATCAGTGCATGCAACATTTTGGGTTTGAGTTCAGTGTCCCAGTTTAAATCCAAATGACCGTAGCTTGGAACCAGGACTGCTGTCCCGAGCACTGGGGCAGACCAGGATCACTTCACAGAGCTCGATAACCTTGCCAGGCTTGCCAAAAAATGTAAAGAGAAAGAATGGCCAGGAAGCCCCGAAACAACAGACTGACGGTTTCATCGGGCAATTTGGGCAGGGTGCGTGTGCTAATCTGTACACCGATTAACCCCCCTGTGCCCAAGATTAAACCTGGGATCCAGAGCACATTCTGGTGGATGGTGCCGTCCCCGAACCCCAGGCCATTCCAGATCCAATCGCTGAGGCCCGCATGGCTGGCAGTGGCAGCAACTGCTGTGATCACAATGGCCCCCAGACTGGTCTGAATCGCCACTTTGATTGTCTCTTTCAGCAGCAGGATCTGCATTGGCACCAGGATCACCCCACCGCCGATGCCAAACAGCCCGGCCAACAAACCGGCAGTGCCGCCGGTCAGGGCGCGGGCTAACCAGGGAGACATCTGCCCTGAGGACTCCGTCCCACTGAGGTGCTCGGCACCGCTGACGTCAGCCCCCAATTCTTGGGCCTGGATAACCACCTTTTTGTTGAGTTGCACCAGGTAAGTGTTGGCCAGCAGCAACACTCCAAACGCTGCCAACAGCAGATAGCTGGGAAGGCGACTGGCGATAATTGCTCCTACTTGAGCCGTAAGCAACGCTGGGATCCCCAGCAGGATCACCCGTTTCAGATCCAGCATGCCCATCCGCCAGTTTTGGATGCTGCCCGCAATCGAGGTCATAACGATGGAAAGGTTGCTGGTGGCTGCAGCTTGAACCGGTGGGATCCCCAAGCTGACCTGTAAGGGCACCAGGATCGTTCCACCGCCAATGCCCAGAACCCCGGCTAGGATCCCTGCCACCAGGCCGCCAATTGCCAAGGCCAACTCCATCCCCTACCACTCCCCACCGCTGCTCTATCTTGCTGGCCAAAAAGCCGCCATCATCGTAACATTCTCCAGTCCTGGCAAGACTAGCAGGGATACATCGGTCGAGAAGCCTTGGGTGTGGGGTTGAAAAGAGGCGCATCATAAAATGTTGGACAGTCGTACTGATCTGGTGCGGATCGCGCTAGCGCGCCAACTTCTCCACAAGCAGGGAAGCCTTCATGGTTGCCATCCATCCGGCAAATGATCTGGGTGCTCTGAAAAATCTAGGTTCCACGGCAAGAGGATCCCAGCCTGCTTGGTGGCCTCCATCTGGGCGGCAACAGGGAACTGTGGCCCCTCTGCAACCTCTGGGGCTGGTTGCTTTGGAAGGTTTGGCCACCTGGGGAGATCGCCTGTTGGGCTTGGATCGGGTGAGGGGCTATTTGGTGGAAATTCAAGAGCACAACACCCTGCTGCTCAATCCCCATCATGTCCACTCTTTCCAAGGTGCTTACGGTTTGTGGGTAGAGCCAGAAGGGGATCAAGCGTGGATTTGGCTCAGTCGGGAGCAAGAGGGGCAAATCTTGCGCATTCCCATGTCCGCTCTGCAGCAACCGGGATCCCTGGAAGCCTTTCCAGTGTGTAGGTGCCCCTACCCTATCGAAGGGATCGCCCTCTGGAGCGATCCCCACACGGGAAACCGCTACCTCTATGCCACCTGCTACCGACGGGAAAAAATCCTGCAACTGGATCCCAGCCGTGGCCTTATTGTGCAGGAGATGCCTGCCCCTGGGGTTGGCCGAGAACAGATTGCGGTGCAGGGAGACTACCTCTGGGTGAGCGATCGGGTGGAAGAGACGATCTACGTGCTGGAGCGCCAGACCGGGCGAGAACTGGCCCGTATCCTCACCCCTTCTCCTGGGCCGACAGGCTTGGCCCATTGGCGGGGGCAACTCTGGGTGGCCTATGCCCACGAAGAAGCCTACATCCACGACAACCCCAACGCTCCAGATCCCTTGTCGGTGGCCCTGCGCGATAAAACCTGGGTGGCCCCCCTACGCCTGCGGCCTTTGGATCCCCCTAGCTCCCCCGACCCCTCTGGCGGCAGTGGAACCGAGGCCGAGGATTCCCCCATTGCCTGTCCGGTAATTTTTCAGCCCCAGTGTCTGGGGGAACGCGCCACCTACACCCTCTCCCACGGCTATCGGGTGGAGCTGACCTATGTGGAAGAAATTGCCCAAGAAGAGCCGCGCTTCCTGCCCGATTTGGTCTGGCGAATTGCCTTGCCCTGCAACAGCCTTCGCCAACGGGTGCGCAGCCTGCACTGGGTAGGTCTGCCGTTTGAAGTGGAAGAGCAATCTGGCCAACAGGTGGCGGTGTTTTCGCTGGGATCCCTGGGGGCCCATGAGGTGCGCTTGTTTGGCTGGCGGGCGGTGCTGGATCTCTACAGTATCAAGTACTGCATCGATCCACTGGATGTAGAGGCTGCCGTTTTGCCCAGGGAGCTGCGGGATCGCTACTTGGTGGACGATGACTACCTGGCCATGGACACCTCGATTGTCCGAGAGGCAGCGCGGCTGGCCGTTGGCAGCGAGACCAACTTGCTGCGCAAAATGCTCAATATCCGGGCCTATGTTTACGACAAGCTCTCCTACCGGGTCACCTCTCGCATCGATCCGCCGGATGAGGTTTTGCGGCGTGGCTCCGGTTCTTGTGGTGAATATGTGGGGGTGCTGTTGGCTTTGGCCCGCCTCAATGGGATCCCTTGCCGCACGGTGGGGCGCTACAAATGTCCTCCCCATCCAGAACTGAAAGGGATCCCGCTGTTTCCCCAGTACAACCACGTGTGGATTGAGTTTTATCTGCCCGGCTGGGGTTGGGTGCCGATGGAGTCGAACCCCGACGATCGGGGGGAGCGCCCCTATTCGCAGCGCTACTTCATGGGCTTGCCCTGGACCCATGCCGAGATCGCCAAAGGGATCCCTTTCGAGACGATCAACACCGACCAAGCCTCAATTGGGGAGCTGGCCATTAACCATGTGCAGTTTCGCATCTTAGAAGAAATTTGAAAGGCGAATAGAGTGAGAAAACGGGCCTGAGATTGGCCAACACTGCTCCCGGAGTGATTTTTGCCGAAGATGACGATGTGGCTCCTGATGTGGTGTGGGTAAGCCGCTCTCGAGTAAACTACCCGGCCCTGACTGCTTCGCAGTACAGGGCGGGCTTTCGGTAGCCCTGCAGTTGGCAAGCCAACCACGGGCCTCTAGGCTGGTTTACGACAGCCCCAAGCTTGGCAATCATGTTGGCCCCATTCCAGTCCGCATCCCCTTCCCATCCACAGTGCCCACACTTGAACGACTTACCACTGCGATAGGATTGCGCAGGGTTGGGATGGATGTGCAAACACCGGTGGCAGGTCTGCGACGTGTAGGCAGGCGGCACCAGAGTCAAAGCAACCCCTGCACGCAGAGCCTTGTATTCCAGAAACTGCCTCAGCTGGTAGAACGCCCAACTGTTGGCCCTGCGCCGCTCGGCTTTGCTGCGGGGTTGTTGGTTGATACGCTCCCGTATCCCTGTCAAGTCTTCCAGAGCAATAGCGCTGTTTGTGACCTTTGCCCTAGAGACAATAGCTTTGGAGATGCGATGATTGACCCACGCTTGAAAGCGTCTCTCCTTGCCAGACAGCCGTTGCAGCAGTTCTCTGCA
>NZ_JBSSCC010000012.1:0-69076 GCF_054059455.1 Thermostichus sp. MS-CIW-23
TGAAGACTTCTTTACTACTGATCAATCCATCCTCCTTCCGAAGTTGGTTTGCTAAGTGCTGCTATTGTACCCCTTGAGCCCTTAACAGGCTGTAGTTGATGAAACATTAAAAGAAGCGCTTGGTGGTGTATTGGTTGCAGCACTAATGTTTATATCATCCAGATAAGTAACATTTCCCCATCCACTTCGCAATTGGTTCGCAATTGGAATCTGATTCTGGCGGCGGTTTGAGAAGCATACGGGCTTAAATCTATTGTCTTGGTTGCCCATTGTGATGGGGTAGGTATAAATGCAGTGGTCATATCAGGTGCTGTAGCCAATGGACTCGGGCCTGTATTATTACCATAAGATGCTAATCGTATCCAAGTATTGCCACAATCAGTGGTGATACTTACTATTAATGAATCAGTCGCTTCCCTTCGGGGAAGTGGAATTAATGGAAAAATTAATGGAAACAAACCAAGTGATCCCCTTTCACTTCCAGCCAGTGCCCACCTGGATAATCGGGGCTACGGCTGCCTCGGTCTGCTTTTAAGAGCTGGATCCCGGCTTCTACCTGTTCAAAGGTGGGGTGGTGGGACAACACCAGGGACAAAAACTGGAACATTACCTGCCGCTGCAGAGCCAAGGGGGCAGCCCGCAAGGGATCCCGTCGCAGCCCTGGCAAAGCGGGCTCATACACCTGCTGCCATAGCTGAGCTGCTTGGGCTACCACCAGCTCATGTTCTGCTTGCAGCAGCGTGGCAGCCCGATTCAGGGCCGCTTCCAGTTGCGGATTAAAGTGCTGCTTCAAGTAGGGCATCACCTCCAGGCGGAGACGGTTGCGGCCATGGGCCAGATCTTGGTTGCTGCGATCCGGCCAGACCGGCAATTGGTGCTGCTGGCAAAATTGTTCGGTTTCCCAACGGTATAGCTCCAGCAGGGGTCGCACCACCTGGGCAGAGGTGGGATCCCGGTCGTCCAGGCGACGCTGCCAATCTAGGCTGCTCAGCCCGGCGGCTCCTGTCCCTCGCAGCAAGTTCCATAAAAATGTCTCGGCCCGGTCGCTGGCCGTATGCCCCATCACCACGGCGCTGCAGTCCCAGGTGCGGGCCCATTTCTCCAGTTGTTGGTAGCGCCAAGCCCTGGCCCCTGCTTCGTCTCGGCGGATGGGATCCGCAGTCTCAACAGCATGAGGTAGTCCCTGCTGCTGCAGCCACCCCTGCAAAAAGCGGGCACACTCCGTTTCATCTGCCGACCAGCGGTGATCACAATGCAGAACAAATATCTGCCAGCCCCAGCGAGGCTGCAAATCCCGCAAGATCTGGAGCAGGCAAAAAGAATCTTGCCCGCCCGAAAAAGCCACCAGCAGTCGCTGGCCAGGGTGAAGAAGTTGCTGCTGCCGAATGGCGCACTGTACCCGCAGGTGGAGAGGAGAGAGCCTGGCCACAGCTTGCTATTGCTCAGGTGCAACCCAGACCCTGCCTGCCTTCATGGGATCCCTTAGGCAAGAGCTCGGGTCAGATGAGAGGCCACCGCCTGCACAGCAGCAATGCTGCGCTCGTAGGCCATTCGGGTCGGCCCCAGCAAGGTGACCGTACCCAGAGGAGCCGAGCGACGGTGGTAAGTGGAGGCGATAACCGTGCAGTGGTGCAGAGACTCCAGTGGATTCTCGCTGCCAATGTAGATGATCACCGGGATCTTGGGGGCAGGCTGTCCTGACTCTTGATCCATCTCCGTTGAGCTCGGCAGAGGAGGCAGATGCGCCAACTGCGGATCACCCCCATCGGCAAAATGGAGCCCGATCATCCCCTGCAGTTGCTTGGCTCCCTCCTCGATCAACTGCATCACCGCCTGCACCTGCCGGGCCTGGGAAAACTCCGGCTGACGCATCAACTCGGCCATGCCGGCACTGAACACCTGTCCCAGCGAGGGCTGCAGATACCGTTGCACCACCGAGCGCAGCAGTTGCTGCAGCCAATGGCTGTAGGTACGAAATTCTTCATCCAGTTTTAGCCAGCTCAGATCCTGCAGCTCGGCAAAGGTTTTGCCCCGCAGCTTCAGGGTGAGAAAGTTGCTGAGCAATTGCAGTTCATCTTCCAAATCCTCGCGGGAGTCGCTGGGCCAGTCGGGGGGGCTGACCAGAGCCGAATGGGTTTGATAAGAGTCGGTCACCACCAACACCATCACCCGCCCTGGCGCTACCGACACCAACTGCACATGATGAATGGCTACCACCGGCCCCTGAGGAGGGGTGATAAGAGCAATGCAACCGCTCAGATGGGCCAAAAGCTGGGCCACCCTTTGTAGGAGACTGTCCAAGTCATCTCCCAGCTCACGGCCAAGCTGATCCATCAACTGTTGCAGAGCGGGATGGGGATCCGGCTGAGGAGCATCGTGAGGGATCCCACCGCTGTTGGCAGAGGTCAACAAATCGTTGACATAAACCCGATAGCCAAAGTCGGAAGGAACCCGTCCGGCGGAGGTGTGAGGCTGAAACAGCAATCCCACTTGCTCAAGGGTGGCCAGGTCGTTACGAATGGTGGCCGTGCTCACCCCAAAGTTATAGGACTGGGCCAAGGTTTTGGAACCGACAGGTTCAGCCGTCGCAATGTAGCTGCGCACCGTCGCCCAGAGAATCTTCCGCTGGCGGGGAGTCAGTTCGAGTTTCATAGCCGATCAAAAGAACCCAGTCAACACCTATCTATCTAAAGGGAAGTGCTAAACAGAGCCGGTAAATTGCTCCAGGATAGACCAACTCAGGGTTGAGATACGAATCTAGACAAACTTTCGCGTCTAAATACATCTGTATGCATCTATTGTTACTCTTTCATGACGGGTTGCCCAGGAAGGGAGTCGCAACACCCAATGCCGAAAGAGGTTGAGGCTGTGGGTTGTGCAGGAGAAAGGGAAATCCCCTCTAGCCTAGACCCCTTTTTTTGCCCAGAGGTGATATAAAGTTGAGTCAACTCTAGGCCAACTGGGCCTGCTGCTGTCCTCTTTGTATCCTTTTTTATCTTTGAGGTTGCCCCATGTACTTATCCCCCCAGGAGAAAGACAAGTTGTTGATCTACCTGGCTGCCCAGTTGGCTCGGGATCGGCGGCAGCGGGGCCTCAAACTCAATTACCCTGAGGCGGTGGCCTACTTGAGCGCAGCGGTTTTGGAAGGGGCGCGGGAGGGGAAAACAGTCGCCCAATTGATGAGCGAGGGGCTGACGTGGCTGACCCGCGAGGACGTGATGCCCGGGATCCCAGAGATGATCCCGGAAATTCAAGTGGAGGCTACTTTCCCCGACGGAACCAAGCTGGTTACCCTACACCACCCCATTCGCTAGGGATCCCCCAGATGCTCCAAAGACCGAAAAACTTCAGGAGGTTGTCCCCATGCCCTCTGGCCGCAAATCCAAAACCACGCCTGGCGCCAACGCGGAGCCAGCCCTAATCCCAGGGGAACTGCTGCTGGCAGAGGATCCCATCCAAGCCAACGTCGGACGGGCCACCGTGACCCTGGAGGTTACCAACCGAGGGGATCGGCCCATTCAGGTGGGATCCCATTTTCACTTTTTCGAGGTGAACCGGGCCCTGGTTTTCGATCGCGCCGCCAGCTTTGGCATGCGCCTCAACATCCCTTCCGGCAACGCAGTGCGTTTTGAGCCAGGGCAAACCCATCGGGTAACGCTGGTGGCTTTGGGGGGCAAGGGGTTGGTGCATGGCTTCAATCGGCTCACGGAGGGCACGATACGCTCCGCTGCCCAGAAGCGGCTGGCTCTGGCCCGATTGCAGGAGTGGATGGGTCAAGCAGCCAATCCCTAGGGAGTACCGCCCCCCCCAAGTGTGCAGCTTTGGGCAGCGGTGTCAAGGCTCAACCCCATCCCCGTCTCCGCTCAGATTCAGGACAGTAGGGCTATCCTATTTCTCCCCTAGGAGCGGGCAGATGTCAGAACGCGAGACTATCTTGTGGATGTGGGTGCAAGGCTTGGGGCTAAATCTTTCTGGGTTGGCGCTGTTGGCAGCAGCAGGCACCGCCTTTGGGCCTCTCAGTTGGACAGGTGCAACGGTGGCGGTGATGTTGAAGCTCATTGGGGATAGCCAACTGGTGCGGGGCTACTGGCTCTGGCAAAGCCAGCGGCAACAGAAGGGATCCCAGCCCGTCAGCTCAGCAGCGGCAGTGCTCCACAGTCAAGCTTGAGACATTGCCCGGCACTTGTCCGGTCTCCGACCCAATAAAGCCAACTTAACCCTCCCTATTCTCTCTTCCGAAGGGGGGAGGGAAGCTTGAGCTCACGGCTGTCTGGAGATGATAGCCCTCGGAAACCCTGTGGATCCTTGGGGCCCGGAGCTTTATCTCGGCTTTGGATCTGATCTGGATCTGAGTCCCCTCCGGCACCGGTAAGCCTCATTGCAGGTGAGCCACGGTCACTCCAGTACCGCCGTCTTCGGGATCAGCGGCTGAAAAACGCTGAACGCGCGGGTGATTTTGGAGATAAGCCTGGACGCCGGCTTTCAGGCGCCCTGTGCCGTGGCCGTGGATGATCCAAACCGGGCCGGGAGGAGCTTGGGCAAAGTGCTGTTCCAGAATGGCCTCAGCATCAGCAACGGTTTTCCCCCTCAGATCGAGGGTGTTCTGGCTGGTGCGCAGGTTCAGGGGAGCGGTGGCTGCAGGGGAGGGAGGTGGGGCTTTGGGGCGTTGGCGTTGCTTAGCCTGGTGTTCATCAATGGGATCCAACTGCCCCCGTGGCACTGTGAATTTGAGGATGCCGCTGCGCACTACATATACATCTCCTTCGATGGCGATCACTTCCCCCGTCTGCCCCAAGCCTCTCAGCCGCACCCGATCTCCCACCTCTGGCACAAACTCCATATCCACGGGCGGCGGTGGGGGAGAGTAGCGCTGCTGGATTTGCGCCAGCTCGGCAGTAATGCGTTGGGGATCCTCTCCCTGCTGCAATCTGCGGATGGCGGCAGCCACTTCCTGACGGGCAGCAGCCAACAGGGCTTGCAGTTCTTGGTTTTGCTTGTGCTCCAGTTGAGCTTCTCGCTCGGCAATTTGGCGGCTGCGCTGCTGCATTTGTTGATGTAGGCTCTCCAGCTCTCGATGCAGGGATCCCACCTGGGCCGCCCGCTCTTCCAATTGAGCCCGCTGCGCTTCCAGCCCGGCAATCACCTGATCCACCTGGCTTTCCCCCTGCAGGTGCCGCTGGGCCCGCCGCAGAATCTCTGGATCCAACTGCAGCCGTTGGGCAATGGCCAAGGCGTTGGAGCGGCCTGGGATCCCCCACAAAAGGCGATAGGTGGGGGCCAGGGTGACCTCGTCGAACTCCACTGAGGCATTTTCAAAGCCGGGATGTTGGTATTTCAGGGCCTTTAGCTCGCCGTAGTGGGTGGTAGCCAGGGTGAGCAGTGCCCTTTCCGAGAGGTACTCCAATAGCCCAGCCGCCAGGGCAGCTCCTTCGGTGGGATCCGTGCCCGCCCCCACCTCATCCAACAGGACAAGGGCCGGCTCCGGAGCAGACTGCAGGGCCTGCACGATGCGGCTGATGCGGCGGATGTGCCCCGAAAAGGTGGAGAGATTTTGTTGCAGCGACTGCTCGTCCCCAATGTCGGCGTAAACCCCGTCGAACCAAGGCAGCTGGGGCGGATCCTGAGCCGGCAGGAAGATCCCCGCCTTGGCCATGAGCACCAGCAGGCCCAGGGTTTTCAGGGCAACGGTTTTGCCGCCGGTGTTGGGGCCGGTGATAACCACGACACGAATGGAGTCCGCGAGGGTGAAGTCGATAGGGACAACGGCAGAGCCTTGACCCTCCGAAGGGGCAGCGGCGCGGGACTGCCAGAGCAGCAGGGGGTGCTTGGCCTGACGCAGGCGCAATCCTGCCGAGACAAACTGGGGACGATTGCCGTCCAGCCAGAGGCTGTAGCGACCCCGAGCCAGAGCCACATCCAACCCCACCATCACCCCCTGCAAATGCTCCAGATCGGTGGCCACGGCTGCCACCTGAGCCGAGAGCGCGGCCAAGATCCGCTCTTCCTCCGCCTGAATCTGAGCTTGGGTTTCTCGCCAGCGGTTGCCCAGTTCCACCACAGCGTAGGGCTCCACATAGAGGGTGGCTCCACTGGCAGAGCTGTCGTGCACAAGGCCGCGGATGAGATCCCGATGGGTGGCCTTCACCATCAGGACAAACCGCCCCTGCCGCTGGCCAATCAGGGTATCCTGCAGCGCCTGGGGATACTGGCTCATCAATTGTTGCAGCTGCTCTTGGATCTGGCTGCGTTGCCGCCGCTGCTGCTGGCGCAGATCCGCAAGGGTAGGGCTGGCGCTGTCCCGCACCTCACCATGCTCCTCCAGGCAGCGGAAGATCTCCTGCTCCAGCTCCGGGTAGGTGCGCAGGTTGCTCACCCAGGCCTGCAGGTGGGGCAGATGGTCATGATCATCGATCAGGCGGCGGATGCGGCGGGCTGCCCCCAGAGTTGTAGCGATCTGCACCAGCTCTTCCCCGCTCAGGATCCCCCCCCGTTCGGCCCGTTCCAAAGCCGGCAGCAAGTTGTGGATCCCTGCCATAGAAAGTCCCCCGGCCTGTGTGCGATCGAGGCGGATCGCTTCCTCAGTCTGATCGAGGTAGGCTTCGCTATCGGCGCGGCTCTGCCAGGGATCCAGCTCTAGGCAGGCACGACGGCCCAAGGGTGTGGCCGCAAAGGTGGCCAAGTGTTGACAGAGGCGGGGCCACTCCAACAATTCCAAAGTTTCTTGCCCTTCGTCTTGGCGGGCCGTAGGCCCTGGGGAGGGATCGGGCTTGGAAAAGACTGGCAGCGGGTGCAAGGTGGGGACGGTGGGCATTAACCATTCAGCGATGCAAAGAACCCTGGAGACGCAGTTGCTTCATCTCCTGCAAAAACTGCTGTTGATACTTGAGGAAGGCAGTGTGCCACTCGCGGAAGCGACGTTCGCCATCCCGCACCAGCATCTGGCGGTACTGCTCTGAGTTGAGACGGGGCTGAGCAAAAGATGGGTTCATAGGGATCGGGGACGCTCTCCATCCTATTGTGGCAGGCTCTGGGTCGGCTTCCACAGATAGCTTTTGGTGAGAGGGGCACGCTGATAATGGCGCCGTTGTCTCACGCGCTGCCTCTGGTGATCTTCCCAAGAAGCTGAGCTCACCGAAAAACTGGGTTCAAAGCCCCGCCCTACCGCTGTGGGGTTCGCCTTGGGTGTCCTGTGGAGGGTGGAAGTGAGCTGCATTCACGGCCAAACTGAACCTCACAAGCCTGCCATACTGAAGGAAGTTGCTGCACTCAAAACACTCAAGATCCGTGCAAGATCCGTGCGCAAACGAGTCACCCTCATTTTCCCCCGCCATTTGGTGAATGTGCCTCTCACCTATCGGTTGGCCAAAGACTTCGATGTGGCTGCCAATATCGTGCGCGCCAGGGTAGCCCCCAACGAAGTGGGCACTTTGGTGGTGGAGCTGTCAGGGGATATCGACCAGGTGGAAGCAGGATTGGAATGGGTACAGTCTTTGGGCATTGAGGTGACTGAACGGGCCAAGGAAATTCAAATCGACCCAGACTTGTGCGTGGACTGTGGATTGTGTACGGGAGTTTGCCCAACCGAGGCCCTGAAGATTTCTGCTCCCAGCTGGAAGCTGGAGTTCTCTCGCAACCGCTGTGTCATGTGCGAACAGTGTGTTGCCACCTGCCCCGTTGGGGCGATCAGCACCAGCTTGTAGTCAGTTTGTGGTCAGTTGGCTGAGTTACGAACTCCCCCAAGCTGACAAATCCCTTTACAATCCTGTTAGATTTGTTGGACATAGGTCTAGCTGCGGAGCGCACTCGACATGGCTTCTACTACATCGTTGATTGGGTTAACTTATGCCGGTTTGGCTGTTCTCTATTTGCTGGTGCTGCCTCTGTTGTCTCTGCTGTACGTGGACAAACGCTGGACTTCAGGCAGTGCTTGGGAAAAGGTGCTGATGTTTTTCTTGGTCTTGTTTTTCTTTCCCGGCATGGTGCTCTTGGCTCCCTTCATGACGTTTCGGCCCAAGCCTCGGTCGCTGTAAGGTCAGCCGTTTGTCGATCCACTGAGCCATGCGCAGATTGGACGTTCTTGGCATAGGCTTGGCCCTGCTGCTGGGGGGAGGGATCCTCTACGGCCTGCTGCTTTGGGCGGGCTTGGATACGGGGGCCGCGCAGCAGATATCGAGCGTGGTGCTTCTATTGGCCTGCTTGGGGTGGACTTTTGGCTACCTGAAGCGGGTGCTGCGTGGGGAAATGACCCTGAAGGCTCAATGGGCCAGCTTCGAGACCCAGCAGATTCAAGAGAGGCTCCGCTCCCTCTCCCCAAAAGAGTTGCAGGCCCTGCAAGCTGAATTGGAAAGCGAGAAAGAAGGGATCCCAGATTGAATTGAGCAAGACAAACGTTGAGGCCGTCGGACAGGCCGCACCCAGAAATTGGCTGTCGGCTGCTGGGGATCCAGGTTTAAGGGTATGGAGCGTCGGGCTTAAACCGCAACACTTGTATATCTGTATATCCGGTTACCATTTGCTTCCCCTAAGAATGCTACATTACGCCCCGCACAAGATTCTGGCGTACGACGGATTATTAAGTGGTGCAAGCCTTTGCCTTTCCTTCTACTCGCATATCTCCATCCACTGTGAGAAAAACCATACTGCTAGCTCAGGGCCAGCCCTCGCAAATTCATCTCTGGAAGTTGGCGCTGGAGTCTCAGGGGCACTCTGTGGTGCCGATTTCCCCACGTGAAGATCTGCTGGAGGCGGCAACAAGCCAGCCTCTGGATTTGGATCTGATGGTGGTGGACATGACGACGGGGCTGTTTAACCCCTATGCCTTTTGTCGAGAGTGTCAAAGCAAGCTGCCCAACATCCCTGTGATCCTGACTCATCACCCCCGCCGCCACATCGAGCCCGCAGAGCGGCGCTGGGCAATCTACCAGGGGGCAGCAGATGTGATCCCTGGCTTGGCGGAGGCCGGCGACCTTCTCCACTCCCTCGAACGGATTTACGAGGCTGCCAGGTGGTTTTTGCCTATTGACACGGAGGCGCTCCACAGGGCTCTGAAGCAAGCGGGCTTATGGCCGGCGGAGGTCAGCCGTACATCTTCTTCCACCCCTCCCCCGCAGCCGAGCGCCCACTCTCCCACCGCCCCTCCACAACCCATCACCGCGGAAGGGGATCCAGGGCAAAAAGACTTGACCCCGCAGGTGAAGTACCGACTGATGTACCGGGGTCGCCCTGTCGATTGAGGTACTCGTTCCAACCTGCCGTCACTCGTTTTTCCTCGTAGCTTCTCGTAGCTTCTTGCCCTGCCAGGGTTGAGCTGCCGATTGGCAACGAGCAGGATGCAATCGCTGCAGCCCCGGGCAGCAGTGTATGGCCTCGCCGTGCAAGCTACCCGTCTTGTTCAGCGTCAATGTATCAGCGAAGTCTGCTGGCAGAAATTGTGGAATGGATCACCTGGCCAGCAGAGGGGCCTGCAGAACTGATAGAGTTTTGGCACCTCTGCCTTCCCATTGCCCATGACCAAGCCCAAAGCCGGGATCCTCTACAACGACGCCAAACCCGCCGCCAAACGCAGCAGCGAAACCCTAGCCCGCTGGTTTCAGGAGCAGGGCTGGGAAGTCTGTGTGGCCCCCAACTGGGGCGGTATCCTCGGTTATGCCAAGCCCGACAGCCCCATCTGCCTGACCAAAGTAGATAGCCTGGCCCCGGCTGGATTTGATCAAACCATGAAGTTTGCGGTGGTGTTGGGGGGAGATGGCACCGTCTTGGCAGCAGCACGGCAACTGGCCCCCAAAGGGATCCCCTTGTTGGCGGTGAACACGGGCCATCTGGGCTTTCTGACGGAGACCTACCTTCCTCACCTAGAAGAGGCAGCCAGTGCCGCCATTGCCGGGGAATACACCCTGGATCGCCGCAGCATGTTGCTGGTGCAAGCCTACCGAGGGCAAGAATTGCGCTGGGAGGTCTTGAGCTTAAACGAGATGGTGTTGCACCGCGAGCCTTTGACCAGCATGTGCCACTTCGAGATCACCATCGGGGATCACTCACCTCTGGATGTGGCTGCCGACGGAGTCATCTTGGCTACTCCCACCGGCTCGACGGCCTATGCCCTCTCGGCGGGTGGGCCGGTGATCACACCGGGGGTGCCGGTTTTGCAGCTGATTCCCATCTGCCCCCATTCCATGGCGTCGCGGGCCTTGGTCTTCCCCGATTCGGAGGAGGTATGGATTAGCCCCGTTACCCCTCAGCCACTGGTTTTGGTGGTAGATGGAAATGCCGGCTGCTACATCATGCCGGAAGACCAGATTCGGGTGGTACGTGCCCCCTATTGGACAGATTTGATGCGCCTGCGCCGACCGGAATTTTTCCGGGTTATGCGAGAGAAGTTGGGGTGGGGACTGCCCCACGCTTCCAAGCCCACGTCGGTGGAGTTGCCTTAACTTTGCCGAGGCAGGACAAGCCATAGCTGCAAAATGGCCAATGCCCTTAACAACTCCACCCCTCTGTCGCTATGATGGTTAGGCTCGGAAGCGGATGTGGCGGAATTGGTATACGCGCACGTTTGAGGGGCGTGTGGCTTTGCCTTGCGAGTTCGAGTCTCGCCATCCGCATTACGCAATTAGTACGCGTTATTCATTAGTCCCTCTCCCAGAGAGGGAGAGGGGAAGCTGGCTTCGGCCTTTGGCACTATTCCCGAACGGCACCCTGCAGGCGTGCGCCCCAGGTGCGAGCAAAGCGCAGGTCAGCCCCAACCAGGTTGGCGTCGCGTAGATCGGCCCCCCGCAAGTCGGCGCCGTACAGGGATGCAGAAGAGAGATCGGCCCCCCGCAGGTTGGCCCCCCGCAAGTCTGCCCCCTCCAGGTAAGCGCCACTCAGGTTGGCTCCCCCCAATTGAGCCCGCCGCAAATTGGCCCCCACCAGGTAAGACTGGCTGAGATCGGCGCCCGTCAAGATGGTGCGCTCCAGATTGGCCTCGATGAGATCGGAACCGCTGAAATTGGCCTCCGCCAAATCCAGATTGCTCAGCTCAATGGATCCCAGGCGGCAGTTGGGACAGGTGCGGGAAGCCATGAGGTAGCGCATAAAACAAGAGTTGTAGGTTGTGGCTACGGCAGAGGAAGCCAAGGCTGCCGTGGCCAGTAGTGCCCAAATGGCGGGAACTTTGAGATTGAGGTTCATGGTTACCAAGCCTCACAATTTTGAAGGTTTACGTGAAGGGACACAGCAGAGGGGGATGGTTCTGCGCTGGTCACATGATAGTGGCATCTTCTGGCTTCGGCCACTCCGCAGGTCTGTCTGGCCCACCTGATAGCAGGCTCTCTCAGGGCGGGATGACGTTTGGAGTCCTATCGTCCCGAAGCTGCCGGGCCGTTGCCAACACTGGGAAGGGGTGGATCTTTGAGCAGCGGCTGCACCCAATGCCAAGACAGTTGCCCCAACCCCACCAAAACCCCGAGTATTGCCGAGGAAGTCAGGACGCGATCCCAGCGGATTTCCCGCCAGCCGGCAGGGCTGGTTGTTGGCCTTCTTGGGTTGAGTTTCTCGGCAACAGGAAGCGGGCGATGGCGCAAAAAGTGCCCACAGCGACGACAGCGATAATCGGAGTTGGAGTTGAGCCAGTAGCAAGCTGGGCAGCGAAGCATGGGAAGGCCAGGGATCCCCTAGTGAAATGATCCCATTTTGAGGGGGGCGAGCAGTTGCCGTGAGCTATATGAGAACCCCATTAAGGATCCCTCCAGTTGGCTTGAGAGGGATCCACTTTGCCTACACTCCCCTGGATTGTGGGCGGGGTTTGGGGCATCTTTGAGGAAGTAGCCTGTGCGCTGCGGCAGCCGGGATCCCTGTCGGTTGGAGAGAATCAGCCCTACAGAATCAGTAAGCATTGATCAGCAGCCCTGTGCCGGCCCTATGCAGATCTACTTAGAAAACATCTGTAAGCGCTATGGCCGCCGTGAGGTGGTGAGCGACGTTAGCCTGAACATTCAGCAGGGGGAAATCGTCGGGCTCCTGGGCCCCAATGGGGCGGGGAAAACCACCACGTTCTACATCATGACTGGCCTGATCCAGCCCAACCGCGGCCATGTCTGGTTGGATGACCAAGACATCACCCACCTGCCCATGCATCGTCGTGCCCAATTGGGGATCGGCTACCTGGCCCAGGAGCCGAGTATTTTTCGTCGCCTCAGCATCCAAGACAACCTGCTGCTGATCATGGAGCAAACGGGGGTGCCTCGCCGCCTCTGGCAGCAGCGGCTCAACCAACTGCTGGAGGAGTTTCGCATCGCCCACGTGGCCCACAGCCTGGGCCTGCAGGTATCGGGGGGGGAGCGTCGCCGAGCGGAGATCGCCCGTGCCTTGGCCGCTGGGATCCACGGGCCGAAATTTCTGCTGCTGGATGAGCCCTTTGCGGGGGTGGATCCCATTGCGGTGGCGGATATTCAGGAGGTGGTGGCCAAGCTGAAGCAGCGGGGCATCGGCGTGTTGATTACCGACCACAACGTGCGGGAGACTCTGGAGATCACCGATCGCGCCTATATCCTCAACGACGGGGCAATCCTGGCCAAAGGCACTTCTGCTGAGTTGGCAGCGGATCCCTTGGTGCGCAAGTATTACCTAGGAGAGAAGTTCCGCCTCTAGGGCAGCTCCAGGTCACCTCCAGGAGTACAGAGCTCGCAGGCGTTGGCTTTTTTTGTGCTGGTGGGTCTGCATCCGAGCCAGCAGCTCGTCCAGGAGGGCAACCGCCTCCAGCAGGTAGGGGCCCTTGTTGAGCATCACACATTCGGCGCGGGCAGACATCACCGCATCGGAAAGCTCAGGCCGCGAGGGCAAGCCCTCCTTGGTGAGCTGATCCAGCACCTGGGTAGCCCAGACCACCGGCACCTGGGCTGCCTCGCAGATCCACAGGAGTTCCTCCTGGATCTCGCCCAAGCGCAGCCAACCGATCTCCACGGCCAGATCGCCACGGGCAATCATCACCCCCAGGGGCCGGCAGCCGGCAACGGTCGCGATCAAGGCCGGCAGGTTTTTCACCGCCCGCTGCGTTTCCATCTTGCTGCGTTTC
Organism: Thermostichus sp. MS-CIW-23; assembly: GCF_054059455.1. Classification (NCBI taxonomy): domain Bacteria; kingdom Bacillati; phylum Cyanobacteriota; class Cyanophyceae; order Thermostichales; family Thermostichaceae; genus Thermostichus; species Thermostichus sp. MS-CIW-23. Next base: position 13,052 of record NZ_JBSSCC010000012.1, read on the forward strand.
CATCTTGAGGATCAAGCCCAGATCGGGGCGAGCCTGCCGCCGCTCCAGCTCAGAAACCAGCAACTGCAAGTCCGCGGGCTGCTGGACAAAGGAATAGCCCACTAAGTCGGCATGCCGCACCACAAAGTCCAGGTCTTGGCAGTCTTTGTCGGTAAGGGAACGGATCTGGAGCTGACTGTCAGGAAAATTGAGGCCTTTTTCTGCTCGCAACTTCTTGCCCTGAGGGGCAACTTTGTCCACCTCCAGCACCACGCCTGCCGGCTCGATCCTTACCACGCGGGCGCCGATTTTGCCGTCGTCGATCCAAACACTTGCCCCTACCTGCAGGTGGGCCAAAACCTCCGGCAGGCTGCAGGTCACCTGGCAGGAGATATCGGCGCTGGCCTCAGGAACCTTCGCGGTGAGCAGGATGCGATCCCCGCGGTACACCTTGGTTTTGCCGGGGGGCATGGCCACTGGGCCGGTGCGGATCTTGGGGCCGGCCAGGTCCAGCAAAATCTTGCAACGCCGTTGGGTCTGGGCTTCGGCCTGGCGCAAGTGGGCCACCATTTTCTCCCACACCGAGGGCTCGTCGTGGGCGCAGTTGATGCGGGCCACGTTCATGCCCCGCTCCAAACTGCAGCAACAGCTCCGGCTGCTCGGCGGCTTCGCTGGGCAGGGTCACCATGATGCGCGCGCGGCGATGGGGAGAAGGGGGGCCAAACAGCGCCTCGGCGTGCTGCTCTAGTGCCGTATCTCCGGCGTAAAACTCTTCATAGCTGGGTGCCGTATGGGTCAAACCCTGGGTGGCTGCCAAAATAGCAATCACCGCATCCAGGCTCTCCAGAACCCGCGACTCACAGCGCCCCAGCGAGGACAGCCCCGCAGCCGCCAGCTCCAGTTGCAAGCTGCGCAGATCCTGTTGGCGCAGCGCCAGGTAGCGCGCCAGGTTGTGGATGGCCGCAGGAGGGCTCGTAAGGCAGCCCCAAGCGGCCAAGTATTTCTGGGATCCCTCTACAACCTGCTGCCGCAGCTCCAGGAGGCGCTCCAGCAAACTCCTAAGATTGCAGGAGGGGGAAGAGGAGGAAACCATGTCGAAAGTCTTCCCAAGACAAACCCGGCCCAATTCTATGCCTGAGCTTACTTGGGGTCGATCATAGGCGGGTTAGGTTGAGAAAGGAAGGCGATAGCCTTTCATTGCCCAGTGTTCCGGTCTAGAGTCGTTAACAGCCTTCGGCTGTCCTGCCTACTACTTCCTTGGGTTGCGTGAAACTTCATTCTCTCCCTCCTGCCCGTTCCCGCGAGCGGCCTGACCACAGGCTCTCCCTCGTTTGCGCGGTGGGCCTGATGGATCGCTATGTCCTCTCGGAGATGCTGCTGCCGTTTCTCTTTGGGGTGGGAGCTTTCACAACCTTGGTGATGGCGGTGGGATCCCTGTTCGAGCTGGTGCGCCTGGTGGTGGAGGCAGGGTTATCGATTTCAGCAGCCTTGCAGGTGTTCGTGCTGCGGGCGCCGGGGATCATCGTCCTGACGTTCCCGATGTCCATGTTGCTGGCCACGTTGCTGGCTTATGGGCGCTTGTCTGCCGATAGCGAAATCACAGCCCTGCGCGGCTGCGGGGTGAGCCTTTACCGCCTCATGGTGCCTGCCCTCATCCTCAGCTTGCTGGTGACGGCTTTAACCTTTCTGTTCAATGAGCTGGTGGTTCCGGTGAGCAATCGCCAGGCAGCCACGACTTTGAACCGAGCTTTAAATCGGGATCCGGACTTCCGGCGGGAGAATATCCTCTACCAAGAATTTGGCGAGATCCTCATGCCTGAGCCAGACGGCACCTTTTCCCGGCGACAAGGGCTAACCCGTCAGTTCTACGCCCGCAGCTTCGATGGGAAGCAAATGCGCGGCATTATCGTCCTGGATTTTTCCAACGAGGCGCTCAACCAAATTCTGCTGGCCCAGCGGGGGCGCTGGGATCCCCAAGAGAATCTTTGGGTGTTTGAGGATGGCACCAACTACATCGTTTCTCCGGATGGCACCTACAGCAACATTGCCACCTTCAGCCGGCAGGAGTTGCGTCTGCCTCGCGCGCCGCTGGAGCTGGCTCAGGAGATTCGCAGCCCTGAGGAAATGAACATTCGGGAGCTGAAGCATTACATCGAGGTGATCGCCAGTTCTGGAGATCTGCAACGGGTGCGCCGTCTGCAGGTCAGCCTCAACCAAAAGTATGCCATTCCTTTCGCGTGTCTGGCGTTTACCCTGATTGGGGTGCCTTTGGGGCTGCGCCCGCAGCGCACCGGTTCCTCTTTGGGGTTGGGCATCAGTGTGCTGATTATCTTTGCCTTCTATGTGCTGCTGTTCATCACCCAGGCGCTGGGACAAATTGGGACGCTGGGGCCGGCAACGGCGGCTTGGTTGCCCAACTTCATCTGTGCCGTCGTAGGACTGGGGTTGCTTCACCGAGCCAATCAATAGCTGCTGGGCACCGTTTTTCCAGATGTAGGATCAGGGTTGCCTATGCATTCTGGAGAGCCCCCCATGGAAATCCAAGCCTGGATGAATTGGATGTTCGGAGGATTGGCCCTGCTGATTTTGGGGGGAGGCATGCTGATGATGTTCACCACGGTGTTCACCACCAAAGGGCCCCAGCCCGAAGATTCTCAGTCGGATCCCAAAAAGGGGCGAGCCTAGCCCAAGGCCCGGTGACGGGATCCCTGGCATCCAGCTACATGCCTTCATGGGTTGTCAGTCTGGGCCGAGAGAGAACTAGTCCCGCTCCTGTTGGCGGAGCCGCTGCAGAAGCGAGAGGGGTTTCTCTTCCTCTGGCCCTTTCTTTTCAGTCGCAGTTGGCAGGGCGGCTGTTTCTGTTTTCTGAGGTTCGAGCAAGAGCTTGGCGGCTTCTGACTCAACGGCTGGAGGGCGAGCCGGGTTCTCCCCTTGTTGGCCGGGCAAGGGAACAGACTCCAGAGTGGCCAGCAGAGCTTGAATATGGCTGTGGGTTTCGGGATGGTTGCTGGCGGCATGGGCCAAGAGGGTGAGCTGCTCTTTGGCTGCGACCAGGTTCCCCAGCTTGAGATCCACCAAGGCCAGTTGATAGCGAGCCTTAAAGCCACTGGGATCCACCTCCACCGAGCGCTGAAAGGCGGCGCGGGCCTCCGCCAGCTTGCCTTGACGGGCATAGATCAAGCCGAGGTTAAAAGGCACATCGGGATCCCGTTCGCTGGGCAGCACCAAGGTTTTTTCTTCCAGTTCAATCGCGCTCCGGTAGGCGTTGATGGCCAAGGTATGAAAGCCCATCTGCAGGTAGCGGGCTCCGTCTTCCTTCAGTTGGGCGACCGTCGGCTCCCCTGTCAGTAGGGTCATGGGCGGTTGCGCGTGGGCAGGCATGGCCACCGCCAAGCTCAGCAGGCACCCCACCGTTTTCAGGCCTAAGGGTACAGCCTGACGACCAATCTGCTGCCTATTCATCACCATGATCTGTTTCCTCCAACCACATCAACACCACTTCATTCCACCCCTCTGGGCCGGGGAGCTGAGCCAATTGCCATTGGGGCAGGGCCTCACTCCAGAGGCTATCCGCAATTGGGCTGGGAAGCACCACTTTTTGCTCCGTCCACCGCAAAAAGGCCACATCGGGCGGGGAACAACCAATGCCCAAAGCCTTGATAGGGCCCAAATGCCGTTGATAGCAATCCAGCAGCCGCTGCACCGCCTGCTCCCCCGGTAACCAATTGGGTTCTGCGGCCATCGTTGGCCGTATCCATCCGGTCAGATACCATTGCGGCAGGCTGGAGAAGTGGAGCTGACGCACCCGCAGCAGATGTTGGGTGAGGTTGGCCTCTTGTTGGGCAAAAGCTTCCCGTAGGGTTTCGGGATCCCCGGAATAGCTGAAAATCTCACTGTACTCTCGCTGCTGCGCCCGCTCTGCCTCTTCCAAAGGGATCCCAGTGGCAGCGGCCAGCTCAGAGGCAGTCCAATCCCCAAACCCGATCAAATCCAAGTGGGACTCTTGACGCACCTGTTGCAGGATGCTGCGCAGGCGAGAATAGGGCAGACCCAAAGCATACACGTAGTAGGGCGGTCGGTGTTGCCACTGCTCGTCTAGGATGCCCGCCGGGAAGTAATGCTCGGGAACGTAAACGGCAGAGCCATCCTCACAGATGAACGGATGCTCCAGGCGCAACTGCCGCCGCACATGTTCCAGTTGAGCGCGGGTGCGCAGGCTGTAGAGCACCAAGGGAATGGAGCGGCGCTCTAGGGCAGCCAAGGCTTGTCGGGCAGCACCATAGCTGTTGAACTCTAGATCCAGCAAGCTGCCATCCAAACTGGTAAGGACAAGTCGCATAGGCGCAGGAAAGGGAAAGGCGCTGGCCCCGTCAAAATTTCAAGCAGCACGACCGGCTGAAGCGTCCTACAGTACCTATGATCCAATAGCTTGACCAACCTGAGGGGGGTTAGCCCCAAATGCTCTCCCTCAAAGCATCTGGGTGAATGGGCAATCCGTGCGCCAGAAGTGGTAAAAGCTCGATTGAGCACTACAGAATGCGTGTGTCGCCGAAGATCTTGGCTCAAAAACCAGCAGCAGAGAAGACAGACAGATTGAGTGGGTCAGTGGCTAGTTTTCTGTGCCAAAGGCACGATCCCCTGCATCCCCCAGCCCGGGCAAGATAAATCCTCGATCGTTCAGCCGCTCGTCAATCATGGCGCAGAAGATTTGCACCATCGGGTAGTGGGATCCCAACCGCTGTAACCCTGGGGGCGCTGCCAATGCGCTGACAATTCTAACCAAGCTGGGATCCGCCCCCCGTTTTTTTAGCTCATCCAAAACCCAGAGCAGCGTGCCCCCGGTGGCCAACATCGGCTCGGGAATGAGAATGCGCATCTGTTCAGGGATCCGCTCTGGAAGGCGATTGAGGTAGCAACTGGCCTGCAGCGTTTCCTCATCCCGCACCATGCCAATGTGAAAGATCCGCGCCTGGGGCAAAAGGGCCTGACAGCCTTCCAGCATCGCCAAGCCAGCCCGCAATACAGGCACAATGCCCAGCAGGGTATCCGGCGCGATGACCTCTGCGGCAACGGGTTCCAAAGGGGTTTGCACCTGAACGGTTTGGGTGGGGATCCACTCCCGCATCGCCTCATAGGTTAGCCAGCGGCCCAGCTCCGACATGGCCGTGCGAAACAGGGGCATGGGCGTCTCCGCATCCCGAGCCACGGTTAGCCAGTGCTTAATGAGCGGGTGAGGGGGGACATAGACACGAAGCTGCTGACTTGCCACGGGAGAATGCCTCAATCTGGGCGGTAGCATAGCGGGTTGCCTTAGCAGAAAGCAAGCTCTAGAAAGCAAGCTCTCCAATTGGCCGCAACTCCATCCCGACCGGGGATAAATTGCCAACAGCTCCGGCAAATGCTCAAGGGGTGGGGCTCTTTGACCCAGCAAGATTGCGGCAGAATGAGATCTGCAGGCTACTTCGAGCGCCGGTCATGTTCGGTGGCTACAGGTTTGGGATAGACCAGGGCAAGGCTGGTTTCGGGTTTTGTTCCTCTTGCCATTTGCGAACTGAGGTGCTGGCCCCAGGGCAGCTTGGCCTCCCGCCGATGGAACCCAATGCCGGCGGATCTCGTCTGCAAGTACCGGTAGCCGGAGATACCGCTCTGTCCAAGGGTTTCTGGCTTAATGGGGTGTCGCAAGTTACAGCCTGTTCACAAATTAAGGGATACAAAACTTAAGGGATACAAAACATCGTGTTTCTGAGGCTTGACTCCGATGAGGTTTAGAACAAGTAGGTTTACAACCGTATCCGTAGCCCCTCAATAGGCTGTACCTGCATCTTTGGCCCCCTCACACCTTGCAAGGATTAGCTTAGGGAGAATGGATTATGGCTTCGTCTCAACCCTCTGACTCGAACACCAAGGCTCTGAGCCGCCGTCAGCTTCTCAAAGTGGGGGCCGCAGCCCTTGGGGGCGGTCTGCTGGCGGCAGGGGGCGCCCAAGCTCAGCGCAAACCCTCTCCCACCCTGATCGTGGCTCAGGGATCCGGCCTGGATCGCGTTTCCTACGCTACCAACTGGTATGCTCAGGCGGAACACGGCGGCTTCTATCAGGCGGTGGCGACCGGCATCTACCGCGAGCATGGCCTGGATGTAACCATCAAGATGGGTGGCCCCGGCATCAACATCACCCAAGTTTTGGCCGGTGGAGCTGCCGAATTTGCCATGGGAGGAAGCACAGGGGTGATCAATGCCGTGCGAGAAGGGATCCCTTTGGTGTGTGTGGCAGCCATTTTCCAGAAAGACCCGCAGATCATCATGACCCACCCCGGCACCCAGCGCTTTGAAGAGCTCAAGGGCCGGCCCATTTTCGTCTCGAAAGGGGGGCTTGCCACCTACTGGCCCTACCTAAAGGCCCGCTTTGGCTTCACCGACGATCAGGTTCGTCCCTACAACTTCAACCCCGGCCCCTTTTTGGCGGATCCCAGCTCAGCTCAGCAAGGCTATCTGACATCCGAGCCTTTTGCCATCCAACGGGAAGGGGGATTTGAGCCGGTGGTCTTCCTCCTGGCGGATTTGGGCTACAAACCCTACGCCACCACCATCGAAACCCGTCGCCAACTGGTGGAAACCAAGCCCGACTTGGTGGAGCGATTCGTGGATGCCTCTATCAAAGGCTGGTACAGCTTCTTGGAGGATCCCCGTCCGGCCTATCGCTTGATCAAGCAGGACAACCCGGAGATGACCGATGCCCAGTTGGCCTACAGCTTCGAGAAATTGCAGGAGTACGGCATCATCTTGTCCGGCGATGCGTTGGAAAAAGGCATTGGCGCCATGACCGACAAACGCTGGCAAGACTTCTTCGACAGCATGACGGTGGCCGGCGTATTTGAGCCAACCATCAACTACCGGGCTGCCTACACACTGGACTTCGTCAATAAAGGCACTGCCTACTACACTGCCTGACGGACTTCCACCCTTGGCGCTTCTCAGCCCAAGGGATCCCCCCTCGCCCCCAGCCCCTCTTCCACCAAGGGAGAGGGGAACTATAGTCATTTCAAACTAGATTGAGACACCCCCTAAACGCTCCGCGCCACTGCCCTCACCCCCATTCCTTCTCTCAGAGGGAGAAGGGGGCTAGAGGGAAATGTTTCATTCCGGTTTAATTGAGAATGCCAGAACACTGCGTGATCACCTCCCCCAACACCGCCAGCAACACCGGCACCCCCAGACGGATCCCGGAGACCAACAGCGAGATCAAACAAAAAGCTCCAAGTGAAAAGGCGTTCCAGCGAAGCTTGGCCCAGCACTCCATCAACAAATGCAGGCACAGGTGGGAACAGATTCATCGCCGAGCTGGAAAGCCTATCATGGGATCCAGTATGGAATCCATTGTGTCAGCAGCGCAGGGCACTTTGACCCTTTCACCCTCCTCTTCTCCGCCAGACCCGCCAGCCAGTCTGACGGGCTCATTCCCCGCCGCTGACGCGGCAGGGATCACTTGGCCTTGGGCAGCGCAGCGGGATCCCATCCTTGTCCTCGGGGCTGGGCTGATGGGGCGTCTGTTGGCCGCCAGCCTTGTCGAGGTTGGGCATCCTGTCCGCATTGTGGAGGCGGCCACTGCTCCTGAGAGCAGCGCTGCCCATTTTGCCGCTGCTATGCTAGCTCCTTTGGCCGAGTCCGCCGTCGCCGAAGCCAGTGTGGTGGCCCAGGGGTACTATGCCCTCTCCCGCTGGCCCGCCCTTCTGGCCAGCCTGCCAGAGCCGGTTTTCTTTCAGCAGGAGGGCACTTTGATCCTCTGGCACCGCCAAGATGCCGGGGAAGCCAGACGTTTCTCGTCCCTGCTGGCCGCTGTGGTGGAGCGCCTTCCCGCTCTCCCTAAGCCCCAGCCTCTGGATGCTCAGGCTCTGGCCGAGCTGGAGCCATCGGTAGCCGGGCGATTTGCGCAGGGCCTGTATCTTCCCCAAGAGGGCCAACTGGACAACCGCCAACTGTTGTCGGCTCTGCTGGCCAAGCTGCGGCAGCACGAGGTGGAGGTGGAGTGGGGTTGCCCCTGGGATCTGAAGCAGGCCCAAGCCTGGCAGCAACAAACCGGAGGCTGGGTTTTGGATTGCCGCGGCCTGGGGGCCCAAAAAGAATGGGGCGGGCCAAGACTGCTGCGCGGAGTTCGGGGTGAGGTGGTGCGCCTGTATGCCCCGGAAGTCTCTTTGCGGCGCCCAACCCGGCTGTTGCATCCTCGCTATCCGATCTACATCGCTCCCAAGCCGGGACACCTGTTCGTAGTGGGGGCCACTGAAATCGAATCTGAGGATCGCTCGCCGGTGAGCGTCCGCTCCGCCCTGGAGTTGCTCAGCGCCGCCTACGCCGTACATCCTGCCTTTGCCGAAGCGCGTATCCTGGAATTGGGCAGCCAATGTCGTCCCACCTTGGCGGATAACCTGCCAGCCGTGGTGGAGCGCTCACCTCGCCTGTTGCAGATCAACGGCCTCTATCGCCATGGCTTTCTGATCTCCCCGGCCATCCACGATGCTGTCTTGGAGTATCTCCACCAGGGTAGTTGTCGCTTGGCCCAGCAGCTTGGGATCCCCTTTCAGGTGCAGGCTGCCCCTCTTTCCGGTGAGTCCCTGTCGCCATGCGTGTCTTGATCAACCAGAAGCCTTACGATTTGCCGGAAGGCACCACTTTGTCCGAAGCAGTGGCTCAGGTGGGGGCCAGCGGCCCTTTCGCGGTAGCGGTTAATCTGAAGTTTGTGCCACGTGCGCAGCACGAGCAAACCCGTCTGCAAGAAGGCGACCAGGTGGAGATCGTCACTCCGGTTGCTGGCGGCTAGCGCTCAAGTCCGCTTTTCTATCTGCCTCAGCCATGTCCACCCTTCTCCATTGCTCTCCCTCAACTCTGGCCGATGAGGATCCTTTGATTCTCTACGGCCAACCGTTGCCCAGCCGCCTGATGTTGGGTACGGCTCGCTACCCTTCGCCAGCCATCTTGGAGCAGGCGGTGGCGCGCGCGCAGCCCTGTTTGTTGACGGTTTCTCTGCGGCGGCAAGGGGCACTGGGGCCAGAAACTTCCCAGAGGTTCTGGGCTCTGTTGCAGAAGATGGGGATCCCAGTTCTGCCCAACACCGCCGGTTGTCACAGCCTGCAGGAGGTGATCACGACGGCGGAGATGGCGCGGGAGGTTTTTGGCACCGACTGGATCAAGCTGGAGTTGATCGGGGATGACTACACGCTGCAGCCGGATCCCGTGCAACTGCCCACTGCTGCTGCTGAGCTGGTCCGGCGCGGCTTTAAGGTGCTGCCCTATAGCACCGACGACCTGGTGCTCTGCCAGCGGCTTTTGGATGCTGGCTGTGAGGTGGTGATGCCCTGGGCGGCCCCCATCGGCACCGGCAAAGGCCCTCTCAACCCCTACAACTTGCGCCTGCTGCGGGAGCGGATCGAGGCGCCGCTGATCGTGGATGCTGGCTTGGGTCTGCCCTCCCACGCCTGCCAGGTGATGGAGTGGGGGTTTGATGGGGTGCTGCTGAACACGGCAGTGGCTTTGGCTCGGGATCCGGTGGTCATGGCTGAGGCCTTTGCAGAAGCGGTGCGTTCAGGCCGCCGAGCTTACCTTGCCGGGGCCATGATCCCTCAGGAGACAGCTCAGCCCAGTACGCCCGTCCTTGGCACCCCCTTCTGGCATCAAGGCTAGAGTCTTTTGGGCCTGTTTAGGGTTGCCATCTCTCTTGGTTTTCGTCAGTGGTGTGGAGCGCGTTGAGCAGCTCATTCGGCAGGCTGCTATCGCGAATGGGCTTGGATCACCTGTAGGGCTCCCCCAGCGTGCAAGGTTTGCCGGATGGACTGCCACCCCTGCTGATGCAAATACTCGGGCAAATCCAGCTTGAGCAGCTCCCAAGCGGTCTCGGTTTCAAAAAGGGCCAGAAAGAGGGCCAGACCAGGCCAGATCAGGGGTTGCCGAGGCGCATGCAGATCCAGGATCAAGAGTCCTCCCCCCGGCTTGAGCACCCGCCACACTTCCCGCAGCACCTGCTCCAAATCTGCGAAGGACAATTCGTGCAGGGCTAAGCTGGTATGCACCCAATCAAAGCTGGCATTGGGAAAGGGCATATCCTGGGCAAAGGCTTCCACAAATTCCACCTTGGGGAGGCGTTTGCGGGCCGCTGCCAGGGCTCTTGGTGAAGCATCCAACCCAATAACCTGCTGGCTCAGCTCCGCCAACAGTGGGGTCACTTCAGCCGGGCCACAGCAGAGATCCAACACCCGATCCTGGGGATGAATCTGGATCCCTTGCATGGGCAATCTCCGCAACCGCTCATATCCGCCCACTGCCAGGGCAGCCCCGCGACTGATGCTGCGGTAAAGCCAAGGAAATTGATAGCTCCAATCCCGCAGGAAGGTGGCCATCGCCAGGGATCCCTCAGAGTCTTTTTCAGCCTACCTGACCTACATCCATTGCAAACTGGTTTGAGACATATGTTTTTCTGGATTTTCTCGGGGTTGGCTTGGAACTCTCCTCTGCCGGCAGTCGTCTAAGAAGACGAGGCGTTTTAGGCTTTTTTCTGTCTACCCACTGCTGCTCTATGACTCAGTTTGAGCTGCCTCCCTCCCCTTCCGAGAAACCTGGCCGGCACAGCTTGGTTTGGTTGGTGGCTGCTGCAGGTCTGACGGTCTTGCTCTGGCAGCTCCCCTGGGGCAACTATATCCTCTACCCCTTTACGATTCTGGCCACCTGGTTTCATGAGATGGGCCACGGCTTGACGGCAGTGCTGTTGGGTGGGGAGTTTCATCGTCTGGAGATCTATCCCGACGGGTCGGGGTTGGCCTTTCACAGTGGGCACTTGTTTTTGGGGCCGGTGGGTCGAGCTTTGGTGGCCGCCGGTGGGCCAATGGGGCCCCCAATGGCCGGGGCGGTTTTTATCCTGGCTTCTCGTCGTCAAGGTACGGCCCAGTTGGGGTTGTTGGCTTTGGGATCCCTGCTGTTGCTGTCGGCGGTGCTCTGGGTGCGCTCTCTATTTGGCCTGTTGCTGATCCCGGCTATTGGGCTGGGGATCCTGGCGGTAGCTCGCTGGGCCTCCCCCTGGCTGCGGGGCTTCGCTGCACAATTTTTGGGGGTGCAGGCCTGTGTGAGCACCTACCACCAGCTTGACTACTTATTTACGGCCTCTGCTGTGATCAACGGGCAGGTGATCCACTCCGATTCCAGCCAGATTGCCCAAAACTTGTTCTTGCCCTACTGGTTTTGGGGAGGGGTGATGGCGGTCTCTTCTTTGGTGCTGCTGATAACCAGCTTGCAGCTGACGTTCCGGGACTAGCCGGCAGGGGGCAAAGCCGCAATTTTGGCAGTGATTTGTGTCACGCAAAAATCCGTCCTCCATCACTGCCCAGTCGAGAAAACCGCCGCTACAGTAATGGGCAAGAGGAGTGAGGAGCTGAGGAGTGGAGCATGTGGCGGGATATTATCGGGCTGGCCCTGGCGGCGACCCTACTGTTGATCAGCAAAACCGCCGCAGACACGCTGGGCCAAAGCCAGGTGCAGACTTTCACCGAACCTGAGCCAACGCCCCATTCTTTTCCGGTGGAGTGAGGTACTCAAGTCTGCTGACGGAGGTCGTAGCAGCGTTGCCGTTTTGTGCAACACTCATTCTAGAGTCTTTAAGGGCTCCGTCCGAGTGGCGCGGTCGCAGCAGCGTTGCGGAGCAATAACAGTAGGCTTGGGATCCCTGATGCGCATAGCCCTATTTACGGAGACGTTTCTGCCCAAGGTGGATGGCATCGTTACCCGCCTCTGCCACACGGTGCGTCACCTAACCGCTCGTGGTAACTCGGTGCTCATCGTCGCGCCCCGGGGAGCCCCCCGGCGGTTTGCACGGGCACGGGTCTACGGGATCCCGGGGATGCCGCTGCCTCTGTATCCAGAGTTGAAGCTGGCCGCCCCTGGCCCGGCCATCGGCAAGTTGCTCAGCCGTTTCCGACCGGATGTGATCCACGTGGTGAACCCGGCGGTTTTGGGATTGGGGGGCCTCTACTACAGCCAGACGATGGGGATCCCACTGGTGGCGTCCTACCATACCCATCTGCCGAAGTATCTGAAGCATTATGGGCTGGGCTTTCTGGAAGGGGTTTTGTGGAATCTCCTGAAGCTGGGGCACAATTTGGCGCGGGTCAATCTTTGCACCTCAACGGCCATGATGCAGGAGCTGAGCGCCCACGGCATTGAGCGGGTGCAACTGTGGCAGCGGGGAGTGGATACGGAGTTGTTTCATCCCCAGGCTGCCAGTCCAGAGATGCGGGCTCGGCTCACCGCAGGGCAACCGGAACGGCCTCTCTTGCTCTACGTGGGACGGCTTTCGGCTGAGAAGGAAGTAGGGCGGATCCGGGTGTTGCTAGAGCGGATCCCACAGGCGCGCCTAGCTATTGTGGGGGATGGGCCAGAGCGGGGATCCCTGGAGCAACATTTTGCCGGCCACGACGTGGTGTTTACGGGCTACCTACAGGGAGAGTCTCTGGCAGCGGCCTTTGCATCGGCGGATTTGTTCGTGTTCCCCTCCCGCACCGAGACCTTGGGGCTGGTTCTGTTGGAAGCCATGGCTGCCGGTTGTCCGGTGATCGCCCCCCGCTGCGGTGGCATTACCGATGTGGTGGACAGTGGGCGCAATGGCTTTCTGTTCGATCCCAATTCGGATAGCGACTTTGTCCAGGTTACCCAGCAACTGCTCAGCAGTGCCGGGCAGCGGCAGCTCTTCCGACAGCAAGCCCGCCAAGAGGCAGAACGTTGGAGCTGGTCGGCAGCCACCCAACAGTTGGAAGGCTACTACCGGGCTGTTATTGCCGCCGATTAGCGGTGCGGAGCACAGAGTCCCCTACTGGGAAATACTCAGGGCAGAACTCCGTCCTGCTCTCGGGGTTCTCCATAGCACCAGTGCGAACGGCCAGCCTAGGCAGAGACCGGATGATCCCCTTCAATGGCCCGCACTTGCTCCACAAAGAATTCTTCTAGGGATTGCCGTTGCCAATGCAAGTCGGTGACCAGTGCCCCCGCTTGGTTCAAAAGGCTCAGCAACTCCGGTAGGGATCCACTCCATTCCCCCGACCAATGGGATCCCTGAATCGAGAAGTGCTCTAGGCGGTCGCGGAACTGTTCGACGGCGCCACCGTGCCCCTGTACCCGATAGCTTTTGCTCTCTCCCAGCAAGTCATCCAAAGTTCCCTGATGCACCAATTTGCCGCCGATGATCAGGCCGACTCGGTTGCAGATAACTTCCACATCCGCCAGGATATGGCTGTTGAAAAACACCGTTTTGCCCTGCTGCTTGAGGGACAGAATGATCTCGCGCATTTGATAGCGGCCCATGGGATCCAGTCCCGACATCGGCTCATCCAGAAACACCAGCTCTGGGTCGTTGATCAGCGCTTGGGCCATGCCAGTGCGCTGCAGCATGCCCTTGGAGTAGGTGCGCAGTTGTTTTTTGCGGGCCGTATCTATAGAAAGCCCCACCAGCTCCAGCAGTTGCGGGATCCGCTCCTTCAACAGGCTATTGGGCAGACCAAACACCTTGCCGGCAAACTGGAGAAACTCCCATGCCGTCAAGTAATCGTAAAAATAGGGGTTCTCCGGCAAATATCCCACCTGTTGCTTGATGGAGCGATCCCCCAGGGGTTTGCCCAGCAAAGTGCCGCTGCCGCGGGTGGGCTCCACAATGCCCAGTAGGCATTTGATGGTGGTGGTTTTCCCGGCCCCGTTGGGCCCCAGCAGCCCAAAGGTTTCTCCGCGGGCCACAGTCAGAGAAAAATCTTTGAGGGGGCTGACCACCTTGTTCAGCCAAAATCCTGTGCGATAGGTTTTGGTCAGGCCGGTGATGGCCATGACCGGCTCTGGTGCCGCGAACGCTTCTGCTGGGGAAGTGGGGGTCTCGCTCATGGACTCGCTCGTAGGTATGTTGGAGTTGAGGGAGAAAAAGGTGCCGCGAACACCCGCGAACACCGAGTTAAGGAGCACACAGTCCGCCAGGCGATAGGCTACCCAGCCTAACCTTTAGTTTACCCACAGGCTTTGTCCCAGCCTAGGCTTGCCGCAGCACTTCCGGTAGAGGAAAGGGGCCAGAGCAAACATACTCCGCGTAGGTATCCGCTTCATTCGCAACAGCGGTGCGGTTCCTTTGCCGTAGGCACAGCACTTTGCTCTGACCTCCCTTCAGTAGCATTCTCATCATCTGGGATGATTCTGGGATGATGATTTCCATCGCGTTGGCGGTGCGGAGCAAGAAAATTGAATCTAGAGGTTTTGTGGGATCCCAGCCGGTGGTGATCATCGGCAACAGCGTTGCAGAGCAATAAGAAAGGAGTGTTTCTTGCTGGATAAGGTGCTTAGGCAGTGGAAGGAGCGGCTGTTGGCTCCAGTGCTGCAAACCCCTCTCCAACAGGTGCATCCCCTAGCCATTACCCTGTCGGGGTTTGCTGTGGGCCTGGCCTCTGGGACAGCGGCAGCTTACGGGGCCTACGGGTGGGGGCTGGGCCTGTGGTTGCTGAACCGGTTTATGGACGGGCTGGACGGCACGTTGGCTCGTCTGCAGGGACGGCAAAGCGATCTGGGGGGCTACCTGGATATGCTGCTGGACGTGGTGGTCTACGCAGTCGTTCCCCTGGGGCTGGCCTTTCACCAGGGATCCCTGCTGGGCTATGCTTCTCTGGCTCTGATGCTGGCCAGCTTTTACATCAACCTTTGCTCCTGGATGTATTTGGCAGGGCTGTTGGAAAAACGGCGTTCGCGACAGCGTTGCGGAGCAACAAGGACGGATGGCACTGTCGGGGCGGGATCCTTGGATGAACTGACCAGCTTAAGTATGCCGTCGGGGCTTATCGAGGGCAGCGAAACCATCTTTTTCTACGGCTTGTTTTTCCTTTTCCCGGAGTACATGGTGGGCTTGTTTGGGCTGATGGCGATTCTGGTGCTCTTGAGTGCTGTGCAGCGGTTGGTTTGGGCGCTGGGATCGCTTTCTGCTTCAAGGTGAGCCCGGAAAGGGTCTGTTACTATGGCTCCGTCCGGCTGGCGCGAGTTGGGTTACAAGGGTTCCCCATCAGATTTCACCGGGCGAGAGGATCCAAAATAAAAAAGCCATGGAGATCTGTTGCCATGACCTCCACCCTCAACCAACGCATTCGCCACTTCTACGATGCCTCCTCCGGCCTCTGGGAGCGGGTGTGGGGGGAGCACATGCACCATGGCTATTACGAGCCGGGCCAAACCGGTAAGGATCGCCGCCAAGCTCAGATTGACTTGATTGATAGGGTTATCCAGTGGGGCCAGATCGGGGATCCCTGCCCTCCCCAGCACATTCTTGATCTTGGCTGTGGCATTGGGGGAAGCAGCTTGGAGTTAGCCCGGCGCTTTGGGGCACAGGTTACGGGCATTACCCTCAGCCCCGTCCAAGCCCAGCAGGCCGGGGAGCGCGCCCAAGAGGCCGGCCTGAGCAACAAGGTGCGATTTCAGGTGGCCGATGCCCTGAAGATGCCCTTTGCAGACAACACCTTTGATCTGGTGTGGTCTTTGGAAAGCGGCGAGCACATGCCGGATAAGCAGCGGTTTCTGGCCGAATGCTGGCGGGTCTTGCAACCGGGCGGGCAGGTGATGGTGGTGACCTGGTGCCACCGCGAGGGATCCCTGAGCCAGCAGGATCAACAGCTTTTGCAGAAAATCTACGAGGTGTACTGCCTACCCTATGTGATCAGCCTCTCCAGCTACGAGGCTCTGGCCCAACAGGTGGGCTTTGAGCAGGTGCGCAGCGCCGACTGGTCGGAGCGAGTGGCCCCTTTCTGGGATGAGGTGATCGCTTCTGCCCGCGACTGGCGCTGGATCTGGGCTTTGCTGCGCAGCGGCTGGGTTACCGTTCGCGGGGCGCTGGGGCTGGGCCTGATGCGTCAGGCTTATGCCACCGGCTTGCTCCGCTTTGGCCTCTTGACTGGGTTCAAACCTGGGGATCAGCCAAGGTAGGGATCCCTTGCTCTCCTTTGGGAGGAGGGGCGCTTGGGGAAATGGGCTCAAAAGTTGGGCTGGGGCGGTGCTGTGCCGGTGAGTTCCAGATACTTTTGCTTCACCGCCTGAATATCCTGCCACATCAACCACTTGGGGCTGCCAGGGGTGCGGTCTGGGTTGCGCAGCAGATAGGCCGGGTGAAAAATGGGCATACACCAGCGTCCCTGCCACTGGATCCATTCCCCGCGGATCTTGGTGATCCCTCGCTTCTCGCCCAAAAGGGAGCGCACCGAGGTGGCCCCCGTGAGCAGAATAATCCAGGGATCCACCAGGCGAATCTGCTCCAACAGATAGGGACGGCAGGCGTCCATCTCCTCCTGGGTGGGCACGCGGTTGTTAGGGGGGCGGCACTTGACCACATTACAGATGTAGGTGTCCTGCTCGGGATCCAGCCCCACCGAAGCCAGGATTTTATCCAGCAATTGTCCCGACTTGCCCACAAAAGGCAGCCCCTGCAGGTCTTCGCTTTCCCCTGGCCCCTCTCCGATGATTAAAATCCTTGCCTTGGGGTTGCCCCGATGCACCACCACATGGGTACGGCTGGCTGCCAAGTCGCAGCGCTGGCATACCAAACAATGCTGCTTCAGTTGCTCCAAATCCCTGTAAGTGCCGGGGGGGATGGACACCTGGGCCGACAGGGGGATCTGATCCCACTGGGGGAGTGTCTCCTCCGCCGGGGCTGGCGGCTCGATGGGATCGTCAAACAGGCTGGGCTGAAGCTCCGGCGGTTTTTTCTTGGCAGCCATTGCAAGTCGAGGTTTCCTTGTGCAGCGATCTTCGATTGCTCCCCCGCCCTTGTCAAGCTCAAGGCCAACCTGCCGGCAGGGGAGAACCTTTACTCCTTGTTAAACTGAGAAAACGAAAACTTGCGCCGGCCTTAGCTCGTCTCTACTCCCTGAGCCTGCCATGCTGCTTTTGTCCAAAGAACTGCCCAACCTGAACTACCGTCATACTCTACAGCGCTTCGACGAGGATTGGCGGGATCCCCTCTCTGCCCTGTTGGGTTGGGGTCGGGCTGCTGGTGCGGACTTGGTGGAGATTTTCCTAGAACGGGGCAATTCCATCAGTTGCCTGGCCGAAGATGACGCCATCACCAGCATCACCCCACGGCTCTCCACCGGGGCCGGCGTGCGGGTGTTTCGCGGCTTGGCCGACTGCTACGTCAGCACCAACGATCTGTCCTTTGCCGGTCTCAAGGCTGCTCTGGAGAAGGGCCTTTCGCTGATGGGCTTCACCCCTCCTGGCCCCACAGCGCTGGTTTCTGCCATCAACCTGGAGATGCTGCAGGACTACGGCGAGCGTCGCCGCAAAGATGGCTGGTTGAAGGAATGTAGCCCCATTGCGGAGATGGGGGAGATCCTGCTCAAAGCCAACGAGCAACTGGGTCGCCAAGCCCGCCATGTGCAGTCCCGCCGCACCACCTATTTCCGCGATTGGCAAGAGATTCTGGTGGCCTGCAGCGATGGCACCTTTGTGCGGGATGTGCGCCTCACCCAATCCGTGAGCTCTACGCTGCTCTGTGCCGATGGATCCCATCGCGCCTCTGTCAGTCAACGCTCCGGCGGTACGGGGGATCCCAACTTTTTGCGCCGTTGGGATCTGGAGGCCCATAGCCGGGAACTGGCAGAAGCCGCCGGCCAGATGCTCTATGCCGACTACGTGGAATCCGGCACCTACCCGATTGTGATGTCCAACGCTTTTGGCGGCGTTATCTTCCACGAAGCCTGCGGGCATCTGTTGGAAACCACCCAGATTGAGCGCAAAACCACTCCCTTTGCCGACAAAAAAGGCCAGAAAATTGCCCACAAAAACCTCACCGCCTGGGACGAAGGTCTCTCTGAAGGGGCCTTTGGCAGCCTGGATGTGGATGACGAGGGGATGCCCGTCCAGCGCACTTTGCTAATTGAAAAGGGCATTTTGAAGAACTTCCTGGCCGACCGGGCTGGCTCAATGCGCACTGGCCACCCCCGCACCGGCAGCGGTCGCCGCCAAAACTACACCTTTGCCCCCGCCAGCCGTATGCGCAATACCTACATTGCCCCCGGAGATGCAGAATTGGACGATCTTTTTGCTTCTATCGACAAAGGCATTTACTGCAAGCGTATGGGGGGAGGGAGCGTCGGCCCCACTGGGCAATTTAACTTCGCCGTCGAAGAAGCCTATCTCATCGAAAACGGCAAGATTACCAAACCCCTCAAGGGAGCCACTCTGATCGGAGAAGCCAAAGACATCTTGACCAAAATTTCCATGTGTTCTAAGGACCTCAGCTTGGCAGCTGGGTTCTGTGGCTCTGTAAGTGGCAGCATTTACGTCACCGTCGGGCAGCCTCACATCAAGGTAGATTCCATTACCGTGGGCGGTCGCTAATTCCAGGGATCCACCTCGACATGGCCTATGACAACGTCTGCAAATATCTGGCCGAGCGTTTCCCAGAGCAGTTTGTCCGCTGGCTAATGGGAGAAGTGGCTCGGCTCCGACTCTATCGGAGGTATCCTCACCTATCGGTGCAGCAGGTGGTCAAGGTGCTCCGCACCGCTAACGCGATTGACTTGCGCAAAACGGGGTCGGAGCGAGTTTTCCAGACCTCTTTTCGTCTAGAGAGGCTGAGCCATGAGTTTGATGTTGTCCGCCTGTGGGAATGCGATTTGAGGGCCGGAGCGGATCGGCAAGCCCTGCTACCGTTTCGGGTTCTAAGCCAGGTGGAAGATCCAGCAGAAACCTTGCGAGAGGTGGTCAGTGAGCTAGAGAGCTTGGCAGACCCCAGTGAGAGAAGGGAATTGGCAGCCGCAACAGCCGTCTTGGCGGGACTAGCATTGGATCGGGGTTTGATTGGCAGATCATGAGGTCTTTGGATATGAGGGAATCGGTGATCTACCAAGAGTGGCGGGCAGAAGCTCTGCGAGAGGGGCTGGAAGAAGGGCGCAAAGAAGGACGCAGAGAAGGACTACAACTGGGCCTGCAACAAGGGCTACAACAAGGATTGCAACAAGGATTACAACAGGGATTGCAACAAGGATTACAACAGGGATTGCAACACGGGGAAGCAACGCTGGTTTTGCGGCTGCTCAGGCGGAAGTTGGGATCCCTTGACCCGGCCCTTGAGAATAAGATTTGGGCTTTGTCAACGTCACAACTGGAGGCGCTGGGGGAAGCTCTGTTGGACTTCAGCAGCTCGGAAGAGTTGACCGCCTGGCTGGCCCGTCAGCTAGAAACCGCAGGAGCCCCGCTCTCTGCCCACAGGGCAAGGGTCGGGAGGAATGTGAGTAAAATGCAATAAGGCTATGACCCAAGTCCTGACCGTTTCTTGCAAGCTCAAGGTGTCCCAGTCGCAAGCCGCCACATTGGACGAGACATTGGATGCTTTGTCGCTACGCGACGCTAACGCGAACGGCCAAGCCTTGAACTGGGTCAACCAAAACACACCCGAGAAAGTCGTCAACCCACTGAAACTCCAATCCCTGTGCTACTACGAAATCCGTGCCCGTTTCGGCTTGTCCAGTAATTTGGCAAGGACTACGTCCCGCTTACGCGACCAACAGATATGCAGACGGGTAGCGTCTGCTCGCAAGGTGGCACAACAGAAAAACCGCCCGGTCAAAGCGTTGTCGCTACGCGACGCTAACGCGAACAAGGGTGGCTTCGCTACCTACGACGCTCGTATCTTTTCGTTTCGCGAGAAAGACTGGACGGTGTCGCTGACCACGGTGGAGGGTCGAGAACGCTTTGAGCTGGCGATTGGCCGTTACCAGAGAGAACAGTCGGCAGGCTCCAATCCCAAAAAGACCTCCGGTCCGCTGACGCGAACGGCCACTCTGGTCAAGCGCAAAGACGGTTCCTACTCCATCCAGATTTGCGTGGAAGCAAAGTTACCGGAACAGCAGAACACCGCTCAGGTGGTAGGCATGGACTTGGGAAGGACAGATATTGCCCATACGTCAGAGGGGGACAACTGGAATGGACAGCAGTTGAACAGAGTCCGAGACCACTACTCCCGGTTGAGGGCGGTACTCCAACGCAAAGCCAGTAAGGGCACACGCAGTTCGCGGCGCAGATGCAGAGAACTGTTGCAACGGCTGTCTGGTAAGGAGAGACGCTTTCAGTCGCGTCAGCGTTGCGTAGCAAAAACGTGGGTCAATCATCGCATCTCTAAAGCTATTGTTTCTAGGGCAAAGGCCACAAATAGCGCTATTGCTTTAGAGGACTTGACAGGGATACGGGAGCGTATCAACCAACAACCCCGCAGCAAAGCCGAGCGGCGCAGGGCCAACAGTTGGGCGTTCTACCAACTGAGGCAGTTTCTGGAATACAAGGCGAGAGTTGCAGGGGTTTCTCTGATCCTTGTTCCGCTTGCTTATACCTCGCAGACCTGTCACAAGTGTTTGCACATCCATCCCGACCCTGCGCAATCCTGTCGCGTCAGCGTTGCGTAGCAAAATCGCAGTGGGAAGCAGTTTAAGTGTGGGCACTGTGGATGGGAAGGGGATGCGGACTGGAATGGGGCCAACATGATTGCCAAACTTGGGGCTGCTGTAAACCAGCCTAGAGGTCCGTGGTTGGCTTGCCAACTACAGGGCTACCGAAAGCCTGCACTGATACATTTACGCTGAACACTGCTGAACATCACTGTTCAACTATGCAGCGATAGCATTCTGTTTGTTTCCATTCGCGTCAGCGGGACGGAGTCCAAACAGAATGGCGGTATCCCGCAAAGCTTTGAGTAGAATACCCAAAGCGCAGTTTCCGTGTCGTCTTACTACCAATTTTCTGCCTTGCTTTGGCTACCATGTTGGCAGACTCGAAAGTAAACAGAAAGATCAACTGGTAGTAATCCGTACTGAACATATTATACATTATTTTCAGTATAGTTGAGCTTATTATTGACTAGAGTCATGCTCTTTCGCTTTAGCGGTGCGGAGCGCTCTGCGTCAGCATGAGTGCGGGTAGTTTACTAGAGGCGCTGGATGGCAACAGGAACTTGGGGAGTGGCAATGGTGCAAGTCGAGGTGTTGGCAGAACAGGCACAAAGCTGTGCCCGGCGGCTGGGGATCCCTCAGTTTGATCTCTACGGGGCTCAAGTGGATGAAACCAGCGTGCAGGTAGATCATGGGGAACCTCGCCAGGTCAAGGCTTCCCATCGCTGCAGCGTGACGGTGCGGGCCTGGAACGACCAAGGGCAGGTGGGAGTAACTTCCACCACCGATGTGGATGAGGCGGGGCTGGAACTGGCCCTGCAAACGGCCTTTGAAGCCAGCCATTTTGGCCTGCGGGAACATGCCCCTCAATTCAGCCCGGAAGCCACTCTGCCCATTGCCCAGCCTTGTAACGACAAAGGGCCGTTGGCTTTGGCCGGCGACTTGTTGGAACAGTTGGTGGCTGCCGAAAAGGCACTCCTGGGATCCCATCCCGCCATTCAGGGGGTGCCCTATAACGGCTTAGCGCAGCGGCAAATCAACCGCTTCTACCTCAACAGCCACCAAGCCCTGCGACAAGAGGAGCATACCCTTGCTTCGGTTTTTCTCTACAGCAAGGCAGAGCAAGAGGGCCGCAAACCCCGCAGCGCCGGAGCCATGCGAGTGGCTCGCAGCCTGGATGAGTTGGATATCCAGGGTTGTGTGCAGGAAGCTGCTGAGAAACTGATTAGCCATCTGGAGTACGAGCGGATCCCCTCTGGAAAATACACAGTGGTTTTTTCCGGAGAAGCCTTTTTGAGTTTGTTGAGCGCCTTCTCCAATGTGTTCAATGCCCAAAACATTTTGGACAACCAAAGCCTGTCCACCCCAGAATCCCTGGGCAAGACCATTGCCTCGCCTCTTCTGTCGGTGTGTGACGATGCCCTACACCCGACCAATGTGGGAGCGATCAGCTTTGATGGCGAAGGCACCCCCACTCGCCGCGTCCCCCTCATCACCAATGGGGTCTTGACCCACTTTTTGCACAGCGCCGGTACGGCTAAGCGCCTAGGAGCCAAGCCCACCGGCCACGCCAATATCGGTGCTAAGGTCACGGTTGCTGCCCACTACTACCATGTGTTTGCCGGGGCACCGCCGGAGAGCACCTATGACTTGGCTACGGCTGAAAATGTAGTTTGGATCGATGAGCTGCAAGCGCTTCATGCCGGCGTTAAGCCCCTACAGGGATCCTTCTCCCTGCCGTTTCAGGGGTGGTGGGTGCGCCAAGGAGAGCGCATCAGCATCGAAGCCGCCACAGTGGCCGGAGACTTTCTGGAGTTGTTGAAGTCGATTTTCTACGTCGAGCCCGAGCCGCAAGTCACACCGGGTGGGCTGTGTCCCCGCATCTGGGTTGCCGATCTCTCCATTACCGGCCAATAACCTTACTTTCAACTCATGAAACTGACCCGCATCGACCTCAACAGTTGGCTCATCCACACCCGGGAGCAAACCTTCCTGTTGGATCCGTGGCTGGTGGATCCCTTGGTGTTTCTGGGGATGCCCTGGTTCATCCGCCTGGAGCACCGCCAGCCGCTCCCTTTTACGCCGGAGACCTTGCCCAAAATCGACGGGATCCTCCTCAGCCAAGCCCAGCCGGATCACTGCCACCCACCAACGTTGCAGCGCCTGGATAAGCGGATCCCCGTTTTGGCCTCGCCGGCTGCAGCCAGAGTCGTGAAGAGTCTAGGATTTGCAACGGTTCAGGCTCTGGATCCCTGGCAGTCCGCTCAGTGGGGGGATCTGCGGGTCACAGCCATTCCCGGTGCGCCCCTAGGGCCTGTCCGTGAGCTGGGCTATCTGCTGGAAGAGGTGTCCTCCCAGACACGGCTTTACTACGAGCCTCATCTGTCCCAGCCGGATGTCCGCCCGCGGCTGCAGCAGGAGTTTGGCTCCATCCATACCCTACTGATTCCGGTGGTGGGGCAGATCTTTCCCCTCTTGGGAGAGGTGATCATGGGGCCAGAGCGGGCCCTGGAGGTGGTGGCAGCCCTACGCCCCCAGCAGGTGATCCCAACCGCGATGGGAGAGGTGGACTACCACGGGTGGTTTGCCGCCCAGATCCGCCCCTTGGGCAGCCTGCAGGAGTTTCGAGAAAAGCTGGCAGCCTTGAATGCCGCCACGTCCCAATCTATCCGGTTGTGTTGCCCTGCCCCCGGAGAAACGGTGTCTCTTTCTGTCGTGGCCAAGACATGAGCCTTCCTTCCCAAGCCCCGCCTAGCGCCGATCTGGTGGCCATCTTGCGGGCAGATTATGCTCGCTTTCCCAAAAATCAAACTTATTCGATTTACGATCCCCAGGTTTACTTCCGGGATCCCCTCAACGAGTTTCGCGGCTTGGATCGCTATCGCCGCATGATCGAGGGGATAGGGCGTTGGATAGAGGATATCCGTCTCGAGCTGCAGGATATTCGACAAACCGGCAGCCAGATCCGCACCGAGTGGATCCTAAGCGGTGCTTTGGCTTTGCCTTGGCGTCCCCGCCTGTGCATCCCTGGCTGGACAGAGATGCAGATCAATGAGTCGGGGTTAATCGGATCCCACATTGACTACTGGCGGTGCTCTCGCCGGCAAGTGTTGCTGCAAATGTTTCGGCCTGGGGATCCCAAAGGATCTCATTGATGGCTTCCATCCTCTGCTAGGATCACAAAGCTGACTTTTTAGCTCTCTGGAAAGTCGCCCCTGTTCTCAATCTGGAGAGATGGCCGAGTGGTCGAAGGCGCAGCACTGGAAATGCTGTGTGGGGCAACTCACCGTGGGTTCGAATCCCACTCTCTCCGCTGGAACTTGTTTGTGAGAGCAACTCACCGTGGGTAAGGCCATCCGGCCCGCTGGCGCGACCGAATCCCACTCTCTCCGCTGGAACTTGTTTGTGAGAGCAACTCACCGTGGGTAGGGCCATCCGGCCCGCTGGCGCGACCGAATCCCACTCTCTCCGTAATCCGATAACGTCCACTGAAGTCCAGAAAGCTATTACCCAGCAAGGCTTCTGGGCTTTTTAGTGTCCACGATAGACCGGGGAAACCCACTGTAATCCAGGCTAAAGTGGGACACAATATAACAGACGGGGTGGGACATGGCCCTGTCAGAGATGGCCATTCGGAATGCCAAACTCAAGGACAAGCCGTACCAGTTGCCGAATAGAGAAGCAAGGCCATCCTGCCTGCCGAAGTTTTTGCCGAACCAGCTGACTATAGACTAACGGCCAACCGTAGGACAATGCCGACAAGAGCTACGGTGGCAGCTCCAATCAAGGCAAAAGCCAGGTTAACCACTTGGGCGCTAGCCTTTTGATAGGTGTCAATTCGTTCTAGGATCACCCGGTTTTCTATCCCCTGCTCGGCCCAACGTCTCTCCTGCTCAGCCCAACGTCTTTCCTGCTCGGCCCAGCGCTTTGCTTGATCGGCTGCCAGGGCTTCTAGCCGCTCGTTGGTTCTGGAGACATCCTGCCGGAGTCCTTCCACATCCTGTCGGATCTCTTCCACATCTTGCCGGATCTCTTCAATAACACTCAACACATCCCTGAGGGTGGGTTCACCGGCGGGCATCATAGAGCTGCAACCTCACTGAACAGCAAACGGTCTGAGCTCGCTAGATCAACTCGCTCACCGGGAAGCGATCCAGCATTTTTTGGGCTTGACGGGCATTTTCCCGTAACTCCGCCGGCAGATGGGGAACATAAGGGATCTGAGAAAGCAAATCCAGCGTGCGGCGGATCAGGCGCACCAGGTCTCCGGCATCTAGGTTGGTGCTGGTTTCCAGGGTCTCCCAAGGGATCCCTTGCGCCCAATGTTCGACGATCCCGGCCAAGCTGGGCTCAAACCCAATCGGCACATGAAACACCTGGTGTTGGCGTTGGCTGCGGAACAGTTGCCGCCGTAAACCCCGTAACCCGTGCAGCACATCTTCCACCAGTCCTGAGGTGCGCAACCGGCTGTAGATGCCTGAACGGGGAGCCTCTGAGACCAAGGCAGCCACAACTCCGGCCAAATGATGAGGAGCACAGCCCTGGCACTCACCGGAGAGCAGAGCCAGCGCCAGCCAGAGCTCGTTATCCCCCCGCAGCGCAGCCACCACCTCTCCGCTATCGGTAGGTTGATATTCTTGCAGACAGTCGAAATCCTGCAACACCCCCACCAAGGCCATAAATTGTTGCCAGCGCAACTCCTGCACGGAATCGCTCTGCCGCTCCAGGTGCTCGAGGCGCTTGAGCAAGCGCTGTCGTTTTTCTCGCAAACCCAGCAACTTTTTCCCCACTTGGTGAGCGGGGTTCTCTCGGATTTGAGCTTCTAGGGCACGGATTTTTTCCTCTTGGGCTTGGATGTGGGGAAAAGCCAACAGCCGCAAGGTGGGATCCGGCTCAGCTTCCCGTTGTTTGAGCAAGTAGCGCAAAATGCGTCGTTCTTCCCGCCGTTGCGCCTGCATCTTCTCATAGCGGGCGATATCTTCGTCGGCAATGCCTCCCAAGAGACGGTCGATCTCCTCCAGCTCGGCGCGCGTGTGCAGGATCTCCTGTTGTTCGGGCAACTTTTGCAACGAGAGCAAATATTGTCCAAAGCTGCGGTTGATCAGATCCCGTGCTGCTTCCAAAGAGTGCTTTTGCAGCAGGTTCAGCACCATGCCATAGGTGGGGGTAAACTGGCTCACCAAGGGATCCGCTCCAGAGGTGGCCAGCCGCGCAGCTTCTTGGGCCCCCTCAAACGGGGATTGCACCGTCACCACATGGCCGATGATGTCCTTGCCCCGCCGTCCGGCTCGGCCCGACATTTGCATGAACTCGGAAGCGGTCAAGAGGCGGTGGCCGTTGTCGGTGCGCTTAGAAAGGGAGGAGATGACAGTTGTGCGGGCGGGCATGTTGATCCCGGCGGCCAAAGTCTCAGTGGCGAAGACCAGCTTCACTAGCCCCTGCTGAAACAGATGCTCCACCAGTCCCTTCCAGGCAGGCAACATGCCGGCATGGTGAGCGGCAATACCCCGGTAAAGGGCATCCAACTGATCTCGGCGGACAGCTTCGGGCGTTTCTCGACAAAAGCGGTCGATCTGCTCGGCCAACTGCTGCCGTTCTTCCTCGCTGGCTACCAAGTCCAGATCCCTTACGCTGGCCACGGCCATATCACAGCCTTTGCGACTGAAGATGAAATAGATGGCCGGCAGCATGTCCCGCTGGCGCAAGTTTTCCAACACCTGCGCTATGTCCGGCACTCCTGCCCAGGAGGGCTCGTGGGAGTTGGGCCGTTTGCTTTTCAAGCGGCGGTTGCGAACCCACTGCCCCGACTCGGTTTGCTCCAGCAGGGGGAACAGCCCTTTGCGATTGGCAAAGTGAAATTGCAGCGGCACCGGGCGGTGGTTGGAGTCGATCAGATGGGTGGGGCCATGCACCTGGTTCATCCAATCGGTGAGCTGGTCGCTGTTGGCCAAGGTGGCAGAAAGGGCAATGAGCTGGATCGTGGGGGGGCAGTAGATGATCGCTTCTTCCCAGACGGTGCCCCGCTGCTGGTCGTTCATGTAATGGCATTCGTCCAAGATCACCGCCTGCACATCCCGCAAGGGATCCACCTCGCCCTCTGAGAATTCTGTGCCGTCATCGCGTTCGCCGTAGGCATACCTTTGCACTGCCAAGGATATCGGTGTGCCGTAGAGCATGTTGCGGAAGATCTCGGTGGTCATCACCAAGACCGGTGCATCCCGGTTGATGGAGATGTCGCCGGTGAGCAGGCCAACCTGTTCCGGGCCAAATTGCTGGCCAAAATCCCGGAACTTTTGGTTGGAGAGGGCCTTCAGGGGCGTTGTATAGAAAACCCGCTTGCCCTGGGATAAGGCTCGATAGATCGCATATTCTCCAATCAGGGTCTTGCCGGATCCCGTGGGAGCACAAACCACCACCGATTCCCCAGCAGCCAGAACCTGAATGGCTCGGATCTGAAAGTCGTCCAGCTCAAAGGGGAAAAGCTGCCGCAACTCGTCCAGCAAATCGGTTGCCGGGGGGAGAAGCGCACTCATGGGATCCAAATCAACATTGGGAAACCTGGAAACCCGCCCAACTCACCGCTTCCTGTGGGTTGTACCTTCTAGGATACAAGCTTTCTTGGGGCGTCGACTGCTCCCCTGCAAAAAGCGCCAGTTACTCTGCTTCTTTGGATCAAGAACAGCAGCTCAAGCAAGTGCTAAAATGGGGTGCCGTTGCCGGATGCTATCGTGCTGGTCGTCATCGACAACTACGACAGCTTTACCTACAACTTGGTGCAGTACCTGGGGGAGTTGGGAGCTCAGCTTCAGGTTTTTCGCAATGACCAGCTCTCCGTTGACGACCTGCGCCGAATGCAGCCGCAAGCTGTAGTTATCTCTCCTGGGCCAGGGCGGCCGGAAGATGCCGGGATCTCCCTGGAGTTGATTCGGGAGCTGGGGCCAGAGCTGCCGATTTTGGGGGTTTGTCTGGGGCACCAGTGCATTGGCCAGGTCTATGGTGGTCAGATCGTGCGCGCACCTGAGCTGATGCATGGCAAAACCTCGCTCATTTACCATCGAGGGGTGGGGGTGTTTGAGGGGTTGAGCCAGCCTTTCACGGCCACCCGCTACCACAGCTTGGTGATCGAGCCTTCTACGTGTCCTGACGAGCTGGAGGTGACGGCTCAAACAGGCGATGGGATCATCATGGGGGTACGCCACCGCCGCTATCCCCACGTTCAGGGCGTGCAGTTCCACCCGGAGAGCATCTTGACTGCAGAGGGCAAGCGCTTGTTGAGCAACTTCCTGCGCAGCGCCAAAGCCTCAACTGCTGCTCAGCCCAATGTTTCGCAGAAACCTCAGGAAACCGTTGCCGTTGTTACATCAGGGATCCCCACTCCATGAAGCGTCGCCAGCTTCTGCAAGCCAGCGCTGGGCTGCTGGGATCGATGGCCGTGAACCTGGCCAGAGGGCGCAAAGCGGGCGCTCAGACAGCGCCGGCACAAGGTTCGGAAACGCCAACAACCCCAGGGTCTATAGAGTTCACTCCCGGCTCCAGCTCGCAGGGGCTGCAACTGACTTGGCTGCACCACAGTTGTGTTTTGTTCGAGGGGGAGGGCCGACGGTTTCTGGTCAACCCGTTTCGGCCGGCGGGCTGTACGGCTGGCTATCCTGCCCCACGAGTTGCTGCCGATCTGGTGTTGCTCAGCAGCCGCTTGTTGGATGAGGGTGCTTTGGATGTGGTGCCCGGCAACCCCAAGGTGCTGTTTCAGCCGGGAGACTATCTGATTGACGGGATCCGGGTGCAAGGAGTACGCATGCCCCGTGGCCCTCGCTTTGGCGTAAACGTGGGTTGGCGCTGGCGCATGGCTGGGATCGACATTGTCCATTTGGGAGGGGCGCTGCAGCCAATTACGCGGGAGCAGTCCATCCTGCTTGCTCGTCCCGACCTGTTGCTGGTGCCAGTGGGGGGTGGGCCGAAAAATTACGATCCTGCCGGGGCCAAGGCGGCCATTGAGGCGCTGCAGCCCAAGCTGGTCATCCCCACCATGTATCGCACGGCCGCCGCCGAGGAATCCCAATGCGAGCTGCTGCCGCTGCAGGAGTTTTTGCGTCTCTTCCCCGCTGCTGCCCCGCAACCTGCCCTCAGCAACCCGTTGCTGCTCTCGGCCCAGGCTCTGCCCAGGCAGGGGCTCGCCATCCTTTTCTTTGAGGAATAGGGCTATGCGAGGTCAGGTCCTAAAAATCGCTGTCGGACTGGGATCCCTGCTAGTGGGGGGTCTGGGATTCTATGGATACTCCCTACCAGAAGATCCACAAGCCTTGGCCCAAGCCAACCCGCTGCGGCTGCAACTGGCTCTCTGGCTGGGGAAAGACGCCAACGCTGTCGATGAGCGGGGCAAGACAGCCCTGTTTTTCGTGGAGAGCGGCCTCAACGCCCGTCTTTTGCTGGCAGCGGGGGCGGATCCCAATCAACTAGACCATGGGGGAGCTAGCCCACTGCACCAAGCGGCTCGCCTGGGCAACCCTGAGGTTACGAAAGCCCTGCTCCAGGGAGGGGCCGAGGTGAACGCTCGTTTTGGCGCCGGTGGCCTTCCCCTGCATTTTGCCGCTTGGTCCGGCAACCCCGAGGTCGTTCGGCTGCTGCTGGAACATGGCTCCGAGATCGACGAGCCGGATGGCTACGGCCTCACCCCCCTGCAAATTGCCCAGGACATGCGGCGCTGGGAAGCTGCGATCCTTTTGTCCCGCTGACCCCGCTCGGCATCCGCTGACGGGCATATGGATTGATTCCGCTTCTCTCACCACCCCAGCACCCAGGCAAAGATCAAAGGTGCCACAATGGTGGCATCCGACTCGATGACAAACTTGGGGGTATCGACAGCCAGCTTGCCCCAGGTGATCTTCTCATTGGGCACTGCTCCCGAATAGGAGCCGTAGCTGGTGGTGGAGTCGCTGATCTGGCAGAAATAGCCCCACAGGGGTACGCCCTGGCGACCCAGATCTTGATGGAGCATGGGCACCACACAAATGGGGAAATCCCCAGCAATGCCGCCGCCAATTTGAAAGAAGCCAATGGAGCACTCCGCCGAGGTGTGCGTGTACCAGTCCGCCAGGTGGATCATGTACTCGATCCCTGTGCGGACGGTGTGTACATTGCGGATCTCACCCGTGATGCAGTGGGCGGCATACATGTTGCCGGTGGTGGAGTCTTCCCATCCCGGCACATAGATGGGCAAGTTGGCCTCCATAGCCGCGTAAACCCAAGAGTCCCGCGGATTGATCTGGTAGTAGGGCTCCAGCCGGCCGCTGCGCAGGATGCGGTAGATAAACTCATGGGGAAAATAGCGCTCGCCCGCCTGGTCGGCAGCCATCCACTCTTCCAAGAGGGCTTTTTCTAGGCGCCGCATCGCCTCCTCTTCGGGAATGCAGGTATCGGTTACCCGGTTCAGGTGCCGCTCCAGCAGCTCCTGCTCTTGCTGCGGGCTAAGATCGCGGTAGTGGGGCACGCGCTCGTAGAAGTCGTGGGCGATGAGGTTGAAGATGTCCTCTTCCAGGTTGGCGCCGGTGCAGGAGATGGCGTGAACCTTACCCTGCCGGATCATCTCAGCTAGGGAAAGGCCCAGCTCTGCTGTGCTCATGGCGCCGGCCAGGGTCACCATCATTTTGCCGCCCTTTTCCAGGTGAGCACAGTAGCCCTTGGCCGCATCCACCAGCGCGGCTGCGTTGAAGTGGCGAAAATGATGTTGGATAAATTGGCTGACGGGGCTGTTGGTCACGATTTTTCCGGTCACTCTGACCTGGTGAAGCACGATTTTCTAGTCTATCAACTTTAGGGGCGCTGACAAGCTTTGCTTGGGGATACCTTTATCGGTATTGGCAACCATTCCCCTGCAGGTCGGCTGGAGCAGGTTGCGTTGCGAAGCCGGGATCCCATACCGG
The DNA here is from genome assembly GCF_054059455.1 of Thermostichus sp. MS-CIW-23. Taxonomy (NCBI): domain Bacteria; kingdom Bacillati; phylum Cyanobacteriota; class Cyanophyceae; order Thermostichales; family Thermostichaceae; genus Thermostichus; species Thermostichus sp. MS-CIW-23. The sequence goes on from NZ_JBSSCC010000012.1 coordinate 43,373, forward strand.
TTCTCACCCGGCCTTGGCCGAGACAAAGGGATCGCCTGCCCATGTCAGAATGGTGGCGAATCACCGCCCTATATCCGTTCACGCTATCTGTTCACGTTGGGTTCATGCCTCCTGTCAGTACCGTCGAGCCAGCCGAGCCAATTGTTGAAGCCCAATCTCCAGAAGCGACTGCTCCGTCTCCAGAGCCATTGCCTGGGGCTGTGGATCCCTCGCAGTCGAAGCCAGCCGGGTCTTCGATGGGATCCCTGCAGCGCTGGTGGGCGCGATGGAAGCAAAAACTGCGGTTGGAAACTCAGTTGCTCTTTGTGGCAACGCTGGTGGTCTCATTGGTGGTGAGCAGTTTCACCTTCTGGGCCGTCAGCACTGTGCAGCAGGATGCCCGCTTCAACGAGGCCCGCTTTGGCCGGGATCTGGGGCTGCTCTTGGCGGCCAATGTTGCCCCTCTAATTGCGGAAGATCGCATTGGCGAAGTGGCGCAACTGTCCCGCCAGTACTTTGAGAGCACCAGCAGCATCCGCTATTTGCTCTACGCCGATCCCGAAGGAAACATCTACTACGGGATCCCGTTCTCCAATCAGGAGGTGAAAACCTCCCTCAGCCTTACCCGTCGCATGCAACTGCCGGACAATCGCCCTCCTGCTGAGGGCCAACCGCTGGTGCGCACCCACCTTACCCCTGCTGGGCGGGTGACGGATATTTTCGTCGGCATCTACCATCAGGGCCGCTTTTTGGGCACCCTCGGCTTGGGCATCAATCCCAATCCCGCCCTGGTGCGCTCCACCCAGCTGGCGCGGGAGGTCTCGATTGGGGTGTTTTTGGCGGTGTGGGTCTTGGCCATCCTGGGAGCGGTGGTCAATGCCCTCACCATCACCTATCCCATCAAAGAGCTGGTCAAAGGTGTCCAGGAGATCACCAAAGGTAACTTCAAGCAGCGCATCGACCTGCCCTTCGGGGGAGAGCTGGCCCAGCTCATCGACAGCTTTAACGAGATGGCGGAGCGGCTGCAAAGCTACGAAGAACAGAACATCGAGGAACTGGCTGCCGCCAAAGCCAAGTTGGAGACCTTGGTCTTCTCCATCGTCGATGCTGCCATTTTGCTGGATGCCGAGTTGCGGGTGCTGCTGCTCAACCCTGCCGCCTCCCGCATGTTTGGCTGGGAAGGGGATCCCGTTTTGGGCAAACCCTTGCCGGAGCTGTTGCCGGAGGATCTGCAGCAGCAACTGGCCCGCCCCCTGATGCAAATTGCCCGCGGGGATCAAGAAGCAGAGGAAGTTCGCGTCAACCTCACCGGCCCTACCAAGCGCGTCATTCGCATCCTGCTTTCGCCGGTGTCGGATCCGCGGCGGCAAAATCTCAAGGGGATCGTGATGACGGTGCAGGACATCACCCGCGAGGCAGAGCTCAACGAAGCCAAGGCCCAATTCATCAGCAACATCAGCCACGAGCTGCGCACCCCCCTCTTCAGCATCAAGTCTTTTATCGAGACCCTCTACGAGTACGGCGAGCAGATGTCCTCGGCGGAGCGGCTGGACTACCTGGAAATTGCCAACCGCGAAACCGACCGCCTCACCCGCCTGGTTAACGATGTTTTGGATTTGTCTCGTCTGGAATCGGGCAAGCAGTACCACTTTGAGGGCGTCGATATCTCGGCGGTGATCGAGCAAACGCTGCGCACCCATCACCTGCAGGCCCGCGACAAAGGGATCCAGCTGCGCAAGTTCGTCGATCCGGATCTGCCGCTGGTCTGGGGCAACTACGATCTGCTGCTGCAGGTGATGACCAATCTCCTGGGCAATGCCCTCAAGTTCACCCCCTCAGGGGGCCTGGTGACGGTGCATGCCCACCTGGTGGTTCAGGCGGATGGATCCCCGCAGGCAGTGCGGGTGGCAGTGGCCGATACGGGCATTGGCATTGCCCCAGAAGATCAGGAGCGGATTTTCGACCGCTTTTTCCGGGTGGAGAACCGCGTGCATACCCTGGAGGGGACGGGCTTGGGCTTAGCCATTGTGCGCAACATTCTGGAAAAGCACCACACCTGCATCCGCCTGGAGAGCAAGCTAGAACAGGGATCCACCTTCTGGTTCGACCTGCACCTGTACACTGAGGAGGGACCGCTGGAGTTCGAGGTTCAGCCAGCCGAGACGGATCCCCCCAGTTGCTGCTGGCGGGAGCATGCCTCTAACCCCCAAAACCCTGAACTTTGCTGAATTTACTGAGCTTTAGGCGGTTTGGCAAAAGTCATTGAGAGGGATATAGTAGACCAAGTTTCCCCCTGATCCTTGAGTCCACCGCAACGGTTGCCGGGAAGTGAAGGGGGAAAGCGCTCGGGGGGTATTCCTCAGGGCTTTGCGGGATACCGCCTTCCTGCTCAGAGATAGGCAGGATGCGATCGCTTCTTTCCTGAACCATGTTCAGGAGAGTTCAGCGTGAATGTATCAGCACTCCCATCAACGCTGAGGATATGAAGGGCATACCGGCCATTTTTTGGGGGTTGGGCCTCAGTTTCGCATTTTTGTGCCACACTGGTGACCTCTACCACCACCACAGGGGGGCTGGGCAACCCGCTGTTGGCCACCGGCGAAAACGTCACTTCTCTGCTGCTGGCGGTGGTGGCGGTGCTGGCCCCTTGGCTGGCAGTGCTGCTGATGGGTTTGCTGGTGTACTGGCTGGGCAAACGGGCGTTGAAACTGGGGTTCCGCAGCAGAAATGTCGATCCCAAGTCTCAGGGATCCCCGCCGACGGCTGTTCTACACTGGAGAAGGTTTTAACTGGATGGTTTTGCCATGCCGCCTCGCTGGCCCCGGAAGCCCTCCCGTCGGGATCCCGAATTTCGCAAGCTGGATGATCGCTATACCTATGCCGCCCACATTGCCGTTTTTCTCTGCAGCGGGTCTGGGCTGGTGTTTTTTCAGCAACTGTACCGCGCGGATTGGCCGTGGCTGGTGCCCCTGTTGGGCTGGTGGGCTTTGGGGCTAGGGATCCACAGCTTCTGGATCTTTTTTGTGGCCCGCTATCCTGTCGATGCCGGCTTTGTCGAGCTCACTCCCGACGCCGACGCACGCGAGAATCCAACGGCTGCGGAGACGGATCCCTCAGGGGCTGGCTAGAACTCAGAGGGTGGATAGCTCAACTGCTCGTGTTGCTCAACCAGAGGGGGCAGAAGAGCCACCTTGTCGTCGTTGTCGCTGCAGCAGCAGGGGGGAGAGATCGCTCTCGTCGTAAATATCGCCCACCAGCTCCTCCAAAATGTCCTCCAGCGTGATCAGGCCGGTGGTGCCGCCGAACTCATCCACCACAATCCCCAGGTGTTGGCGAGAGCGCAGCATTTCCTTGAGCAACAAGCTGACCCGCTTGGTGTCCGGCACAAAAAAAGGCGGTGCCATCGCCTGGGTCACTTCGGCATTGCCTTTTTGATCGAGATAGCGCAAGGCTTGCTTGAGGTGGATAATGCCGACGATCTCGTCCTTGGATTCTCCCTGCACGGGGATGCGCGAGTAGCCCGTTTCCAAACAGAGCTTCACCACATCCTGCAGTGTTTTGTCGTGGGAGATGGTCTCCATTTTAACTCTGGGCTTGGCCACGTCCCGCGCCTGCAGCAAGTCCAAAGCCAAGGCCCCACGGAACAGCCGCCGTTTTTGCCAATCCAGCAGCCCCCGCTGCCCCAACACATCGATCAACAGCTCCAAATCCTTGAGAGAAGCGGTGGCCGTCAGGGGGGAGAATTCCAATAGATTGAAGAGCCTGCTGACAACCCACTCAAAAGCGTCGCTAAAAGGGCGCAGCAGCACCGATAGGACATGAACAGGCCGCACCACCCAGCGGAACACCCCTAGCGGATGGCTCACCGCTAAAGACTTTGGGGCTACTTCTCCAAAGAGGAGCACCACAATTGTGGTGGGCACGGTGGCGGCCAAAGCTCCAATCTGGGTTCCCAACAGTTCAATGGAGAGGGTTGTGGCCAAAGCGGCAATGCCGATGTTGACAAAGTTGTTCACCAGCAACAGGGTGGTGATCAGCCGCGAGCGCTGTTGTTGGGCCAGTCGATACAAGCCCTGTGGATCCCCTTGTTCTTCGATCAGAGATTCCAGGCGCAGGTTGTCCATGGCCGTGATGGCGGTTTCGGCCCCAGAGCAAGCTCCTGAGAGGAGCAGCAAAAAGGCCAAGAGAAAGACATTAACCATAGCGCTCCGTTACGGGATATGGGTGGCGTCGAAGGACTAAACCCAAGCTGCTCAAGCCAGTCAGCTCCTCGAAGATCTTATTCATCCCGTTGATTTGTTCTTGATTGAGTTAAGGCTACTGATCGAAATGGGCGGAGCCGGATCGCTCCAAAAGTTGCCGGTACAACATGACAATCTTGTCTTGCACCTCGGATTGGCTCAGGTGATCTGTGTCGATCAAGATGGCATCGGGGGCAGGCCGCAAGGGAGAGATGAGCCGTTCGCTGTCGCGGCGATCCCGCTGCTCGATTTGCGCTTTCAATTCTTCGAGAGGCACCATTTGCCCTTGGGCTTGGAGTTGGTGTTGCCGACGCTGCGCCCGCTCCCCAACAGAAGCGGTCAAGAAAACCTTCAGCTCTGCATCAGGAAAGACGTGGGTGCCGATATCCCGCCCCTCCAAGACAGCACCGCCATCCCGGCCAATGCTGCGTTGCCGCTTCACCAGCTCCTGGCGTACTCCCGGCACTGCCGCCACGTGAGAGACCCAGCGGGTCACTTCCGGAGAGCGAATGGCCTGGGTAATTTCTTCGCCATCGGCCCAGATGCGGGTCGGCTCTGTCGAAGAGGTGCCACTTTGCAGGGTGAGCTGGGTTTGGGCGGCCAGTTGGGTGAGTTGCTCGGCATCGTCCAAAGGGATCCCTCTTTGCAGCGCCAGCCAAGTGATGGCCCGATACATGGCTCCGGTATCCAAGTAGAGCAGTTGCAGTTGGGCTGCCACTGCCCGCGCCACGGTGGATTTTCCGGCTCCAGCCGGGCCGTCGATGGCAATCAGCGGGCGACGCGGGGGAGAGGTCGTGCCGGAAGAGGGCGGTGCCGCATGCTGGGCTCTCTCCGGCGAGGGATCCCCTTGCTCTGGGGAAAGGAGCAGGTTGTCGATCAGGCGAGTCTGCCCCACATAGGCAGCAATGGCCAGCAGGCCCTTGTCTTCCACCCGCGGCAGCGGCTGTAGCGTTTGGGGATCCACCAATTCCAGGTACTGCAGTTGCAGCTCTGGGGTATGCTCCAGCTCAGCACGGGCGGCGGCAAGGATCCCTTCTGCTGAGGGATCCCCGGCCTGCCAATGGTCATATCCCCGACGCAAGGCCCGGTATAGCCCGGCAGCCACCTGTCGTTCAGCAGCAGAAAGGTAGCGGTTGCGGGAGCTACAGGCGAGGCCATCGGCTTCTCGCACCGTGGGGCAGGGAACAATCGTGGTGGGTATTTGCAGATCCCGAACCAAACGCTGAATGATCGCCAGTTGCTGGGCGTCTTTTTGGCCGAAGTAGGCCCGCTGCGGCTGCACCAGGTTCAGCAGTTGCAGCACAATGGTGGCTACACCGCGAAAGTGGCCAGGTCGGTGGGGGGCGCAGAGGGTCTGCAGAAGGGATTCGGGGGGCATGACCCAGGTGCGGTCGCTTCCGGTTGCGGGGTCGGCTCCCATCTCTTGCGGGTCAGGGGCAAAGACCACATCCACACCTGCTGCCTCGCACAAGGCCCGATCCCCCTCCTCGTCGCGGGGATAGCGATCCCAGTCTTCGTTGGGGCCAAATTGCAGCGGATTGACGAAAATGCTGACCACCGTGTGGTCACACTCTTGCCGGCAGCGGCGGATTAGGCTGAGATGGCCCTCATGCAGGGATCCCATCGTGGGCACCAAGCCGATGGTGGATCCCCGCCAATTGGCTATCTGCTCCCGCAAAGCAGCGACTGTGCGCAGCCAGTGCATCGCCATGCCACCTCAATCTCTCTCTCCCCTATGGGTTTTCTCCAACCCCCCCAAAGGCTGCTCCTACAGGCCGATCTTGTTGCTGCGTTGATATTGCCTGTAGGCTGCCACGAATAAGCCCGCCAAGGTGACCACCACCATTCCCAACACGATCCCCAACAAAATCGGCTCGATCACAACACAGACCTCCCAGTTCAAACCTAGATCATGATAAGCCAAGCCCAAACCTATCCTCACCGTTCCTTGCCAAGGAAATCGAGGGGGGATCCCCTAATAAAATGCAGGGGATCCGCGAAGCCGTTGAGATGGCATACCCATAGCCCATGAGGTCAATTGTCTTGTCCGGGGATGGCGGAGACTTGAAGGAGTGCCTGTCCAAACTGGAAGAGCAACTGCGCCCTTTGGCAGACAAGGCCGTTCCCCTGCTGGTGGCAGACTCCGATCCGGTGCAGGTGTGGGCGGCAGTTTTGACCTGCCAACGCTTGGGGATCCCGCTGTTCTTGGGTAATCCCCACTGGGGAGAACGGGAATGGGGACAGGCTTTGGCGGATATGGGATCCGGCTGGTGCTGGCGCCAGGGACGGCTGGAAGGGGATCCCGCCCCCTTGAATCCGCGCCTGCGAGAGTTGCGGGAAGCTGTGCCCAGCTCCCATTGGCCGTTGATCGGCATCCCCACCGGTGGCTCCGGCGGCCAGATAAAATGGGCCATGCACTCTTGGCTGACCCTCAGCGCCTCGGCCAAAGCCCACCAACAGCACTTTGCCGTTGGGCCTGTACACAGCTATTGCCTTCTGCCCCTGTACCACGTCAGCGGCTTGATGCAGGCAGTCCGATCCTGGCTGAGCGGTGGGCAGTGGGTTGTCTGGGATTGGAAACGGCAACAGCAGGCCAAGGCTTGGGATCCCCCTTTGCCGGGGAGCTTTCTATCGCTGGTGCCCACTCAGTTGCAACGGCTGTTGCTCAGCGCCCATCCGGGAGTTTTGGAGAGCCTGCGCCAATTTCGGGCCATTTTGGTCGGCGGTGGCCCCACCTGGCCCAGCTTGCGGCAACAGGCCCGGCAACTTCACCTTCCCCTTGCCCTCACCTACGGTATGACCGAGACCGCCTCCCAGGTGTGTACGTTACTGCCAGAAGCCTTTTGGCAAGGGAGCGACAGTCTGGGTCGGCCTCTGCCCCACGCCACGCTCCAGATCCGCAGCGAAAAAGGGGATCCCCTGCCCAGCCATGCTGTGGGCTACATTCACATTCAGGCAGAGTCGCTGGCACTGGGCTACTACCCGCACCTAAGTGCTACGCACCGCTTACGCGAAGGGCAACAGCAAGGCTTTACCCCCGGCGATTTGGGCTATCTAGACCGACAGGGATCCCTCTATTGGTTAGGTCGAGCCGATGACCTAATCCTAACCGGCGGGGAAAAGGTGATGGCTGCAGAAGTGGAAGGGGAGATCCGAGCCAGCGGCTGGGTGGAAGATGTGTGCGTGTTGGGCCTACCGGATGCCGAATGGGGGCAGCAGGTGGTGGCGGTGGTCGTCCCCAAAACGGGGATCCCCAAAGAGCTGGAGATGCACCTGAAGCAACACCTAAGCCGCCAACTGAGTCCCTTCAAGCACCCCAAGCACTGGCTGTGGTGTACGGGGATCCCGCGCAACCCTCAGGGCAAAGTCAACCGCCAACAACTCCGGCAGTGGGCAGCTCAGACGTTGGGGATCCCAACGCAGGCAAGTTAGCGGGATCCCTCCCGAATGCCCAGACGGGCTAAATCTCGCTTGATTTCAAAGGCCAATTCTCGGTTGTGCGGCTCCGTGGCCAAAGCTTTTCTCAAGTAGGCTTCCGCCTGCTGATAGCGCCCCTCGTAGATCAAATGGTTGCCGAAGCGCTGGTAGGCCAACGCCAAGATGTGGATGGCCTCGCTGGAGTTGGGAAACCGTTTCAGCAGCGCCTCCGCCTGGGCCACCGCCGTGGGCAACTTCCGCTCCCGCCAGGCTGCCTTGACGCGGGCAATCCCCTCCTTGAGCCCTTCCGGATTGGGCTGCTCTGCCGATGAGGGGCCTATGCTGCGAATGACCACCCGCCTTTCGCCGGCAGCAGGAGAGCTGGGTGCAGATTGACGTTGTGCAGATTGACGTTGTGCAGATTGACGTTGTGCATCGTAGCGCCGCCGCTGCTCAGGGTCGCTCAGCACTTGGTAGGCTTGGTGGATTTGTTGGAAACGCTCTCGGGATCCCTCCCCTGCCACATCAGGGTGAAACTGCCGCGCCAACCGTCGAAACGCCTGTTTAATCTCTTCAATGTCCGCTGCAGGAGATAGGTTCAGGATCGCGTAGTAATCCATAAACAGTGGCGAAGTCAAGGGAGCGGGAAAAGACCTGGCCAAAAACCAGCTCTAGTCTATCGCTGCGGCCCCGGCTTGACCAAGGGATCCCACCAAGCGCTTGGTTCTCCCGCTTCCCTCAGCAGCAGGGATCCAGTGTTAGACTTTGCCCAAGTTGTTTGGAGACTCCATTCCGGCCTATCGAGGATCCCTTCCTGTTGCCCAACTTCATTGCAACTTGGCTTTTTTATTTCCATCTGTTATGAGTGAAGCGCTTCATCAAGCTCTTGCCAATCGAGATCTAAAACAATTATTGGCCCATTTGCAGCGGGGGGAAGATGTGAATGCTGTCGATGCTCAGGGAATGACTTTGCTTCACAAAGCGACACTCCTTGGCCATCTGGGACTGCTGGACTTGCTCTTAGTATATGGCGCCTCCCCCAATGCCTTGGATCCCACAGGTGCTACCCCTCTCCATTTGGCTGCCGCCAGCGGCCAGGTCAAGCTGGTGGAGCGTCTCTTGAGGGCAGGCAGCGATATCAATCTCCCAGATAACCATGGCTATACCCCTCTCCAGCGGGCTGCTTTAACCGATCAGGTAGAAGTAATCGGTCTGCTCATCCAAAAGGGAGCCAACACTGGTCGTGTTCTCCACTGGGCCACAGCCACCGGTCGAAAAAGCATTCTGGCCCGCCTCTTATCCAAGGGAGCGCCGGTGGATGCCACTGACGAAACAGGCCGAACCCCTCTGCATGAAGCTGCCACCCAAGGGAACTTGGGGATTGCTCGCTTTTTGCTCTTGTACGGGGCCAATGCCAATGCGCGCAACCGATTCGGGGCGACACCGATGCACTGGGCTGCTTGGGAAGGACACATCGAAATCCTGGAGCTTTTGCTGGAAAATGGAGCCGAACTAAACCCTCGCAATGAAGATGGGCATACCCCCTTAGCCTATGCACAAAAACGCCAACACAGGCTGGCTGCTCAATGGTTACAAGATCGAGGAGCAACTCTTTAGCTTAGTATCAAGTTTGGCATAGAGAGTAAAACAAAAGTTAATGAAAATGCTGCTATTTCAAGTCATAGGGTATTTGGTCTTCCTCCCTTCTCATGAGATGGGGTTTGAGAGTGAGGGTAACCCCTACAGAAAAAAGGAGAGAGGCTGTTAGGCTTTCCTCCCTCCAGTCTCTTCGTCGCGGTTAGCGTTAACGCCAGCTAGATTCTAACTGATTCTTCCACCTGATTCAACTTTTTTCTAGAGTTTCTCTTGAGCCCAACATAAATTTTTGAACGACAAAACAAGACATAGGACAGACAGTTTGTCCCAAAAAGTTGGTCTTTTTCCTTAGCTTCTGACAAGTTTGCAAAGGAAACTAGAGCAGCAATCTTTGTATTCGGTCTTGTCTTCCGGTTCCCGAAGCCAGATTGCCCCCTTCCAAAGCCATAACCCTCAGCCGCTGTTGCTCCTTTACACTGCCACCTCCACAGATTGACATGAGCAAGCAAAAAATCTCTCTATCAACTGATTCTGACTCTCATTAGCACAGAACCTTGCTTAGCCTTGGAGAGGAGAAAAAGGGATCCCTGCTGACGCAGATGGCCAGCTCTGCCAGCACAGGATCCCTGCCGCATCCAAGACAAGAGAGGAAGACTGATGGATATGACTCCACCACTCAACTGAGTAACAGCATAGCTTTATTGAGATTGAATCGCAATACCTAGCCAACGTAAGAGGAAATGTTCTTGACAAAACTGCTTCAAGTAGTCGTTTCAAGTTAGGGTGAGACGCTTGGGCTACTGAGGAGAGCCTTCTGATTCCCTGTATTCAAGGCTTTAGGTATGGGTGCAGTGTCCCAGTTTGAATCGAAATGGCCACAAGCAGAGTACCTGGGCTAAAGGGTAATTGGCCAAGATTTGCAGTTTCAGCCCTCTTGAGAGGATAGGTCGCGGAGTTGTGGGCACAGCACAGGTTCAAGGGGGGGTGAGGGGCTGATAGCAGTCGTGGTTCTTATTACCCTCTATTTCAACTGCTCGCGTAGCGGGCCGGAGGCCTTAGCAGGAAGCAACCGGTCGTTTGTTTCACCTTGACGGTGAGATAAATGACTACGCGTTGCGGAACAGTAGGTAACCTCACTGCCATTCAAATGCCGTGGCGGGCGAAAAATCAAACCTTGGCCCAATGGATCCCTAGCCACGATAGCTGAGTCGCCTGGCAGGAGATCGAACCTGACGGCGTTTTCTGCGCCAGCGTTTCCAGCGGGAGACCATCCAGTCGCTTAGGCTGTGGTTCACCGATCCCAGTTCCAACCCCATCCCAATCCAAAAGAGCATCTCGGCGTGAACTTGCAGCAATTGCCAGAGATCGCTGCCCCACACCCAGGGTTGCCACATCCACCAGCCCAACCGGGATCCCAGCCAAGCCCCCAGCAGGCCAGCTCCTCCTGCCCATAGGCTCAAGTACAGTACCCGCACGGCGGTGCCCACAATCGGCCCATGAGACCAAAAGGAGCGATGCCGCATCCACTTGCGGTAGGGCAGCCAAATCCAGCGCAAGAACAGCCAGCGTTGATACTGTCGGGAACAGGTGTCCAGATCTCCAGAAAACATCAGGCCGCTGAACAGATAGGCGGATCCCACAGCCAGGGCAACTGTGGTGCTGTTCCCCAACACACCGGCGGCTAGGGTGATGCCGGGGGCCGTCCAGAGGGTAATGCGATCGTGGGTGGATCCCAGCGGCATAAAGCCAGAGCAACAGTACACGACTGCGGCTCAGTCTACCCGCAAGCCAAGAAGAAAGCCTGCTCCAGCCCTGGGATCGCTCCGCCGGATCTTGAAAAACTTAAGCCTGCTGCTCCCCAGGGATCCCTCGATTCAGGCGATCCAACACCTGCAACTGTCGGTAGAGCATTTCAACCCGTGGCAGATGGATCCCAGCTTGTCGAGCGTACTGCAGTGGGTTGCCGAAGATCACCTGCAGTTCCAGAGGACGTTTGCGCTCATAGTCGATTTTCATGCTGGTGCGGTAGGGGGCCATTTTCTCGGTATTGGTGAGCATTTCTTGGATCAGGGAGTCGGGAAGCAGGCGATCACAAGCTGCAGCTCCCTGTATCACCTCCTGCATCAGCGTTTCCGCCAAAGCACGGGCCTCAGGGTCTCGAATCATTTGCTGAGTATCGGCATTGAACACCACCGAGAGGCCGTTGAAGGGAATATTCCAGACCAACTTCTGCCAGCGGGCCAACATCAAATCTGGTGAGAGCGAAGTCGGGATCCCTGCCCGTTGAAAATCGGCTTGAACTTGTTGAAGGCGGGGCGTGATCCCTTGGGGGGCATAGCCAGGGCCGTACTCTGCCAGCAGCACCGAACCGTAATCCAGATGGTGAATGTGGCCGGGGCCAACCTTATTGGAGCTGATGAAGCAGAGGCCCCCCATGACCCGCTCTGGGCCAACGCAATCGGCAATCTCGGGTTCCACCCCCAGCCCGTTTTGCAACAAGATCACCACGCCATTCTCGGCCAACACAGGCGGGATCAAGTGCGGCAGAAGCGCATTTTGGGTGGCTTTCAAAGCCACGATCACGCCTTCGCAAGCCGGCATGTCCTCCACGGCTGCGTAGGCATTCACCTGGGGCAAATGAAAATCCCCCCAGCAGGACTGCACCCAGAGGCCGCTTTGGCGAACATGGTCATAGTCGCTGTGCAGCAGAAAATGCACCGCAAAGCCCGCCTGTTGCAATTTCGCCCCATAAAATCCTCCCAAAGCGCCCGTGCCCAAAACAGCGTAGCGGCGGGTTTCCGGCAACCAAGACATGGCAGTGAGTTTCGGCAGGTCATCCCTAAAATACCGCACCCCAGCGCTGGCTCAGGGTTTAATCTTTGCTGTTTTGTCTATCAACAGCACCCGCTCTTCTGCATCGGTTTCCCGCAGATGGACTCTCACCGTTTGCTCCGGTTCTGTAGAAAGCTGACAACCGCAGTAATCGGGCTGGATGGGAAACTGTCGGTGACCCCGGTCAATCAACACCGCCAATCGCACCCGTTCCGGTCGCCCAAAGTGGTTTAGGGCCTCCAAAGCCGCCCGGACGGTGCGACCGCGAAAGATCACATCATCCACCAGCACCACCTCTTGGCCGGTTAGGTCACGCGGCATTTCGCTGCGATCGGGGGTGCGCAACCCACCGGCACTCAAATCGTCGCGGAAAAAAGTGATGTCCAGCTCCCCTACTTGGGGCGGGATCCCCAGCAGAGTGGCAATCCGATCCCGCAGGCGGTAGGCCAGGGGAACTCCCCGGGTGCGAATGCCGATCAACGTCAACTTTTGGAGGTGGGGATGATCCCTGCCGATCGCCTCTGCCAGACCCTCGATCAGCCCGGCCAACTGCTCCGCATCGAAGACCTCGATCTCGGACATGGATCCCTGTCGCCCCCTCGCCAATCGCGGATCTGGTCTGTAGAAGACTTTAACAAAACGCGCGGAATTCCCCACCCTCTGTAGGGTGGGGATGGATAGCGCCACTGGATTTGTGGAGCACTCAGAACTAGGACAGGTGGGGGTAGGATAACGCATATGGCAACCAGAAGGCAGACCTTTCGACTGTATCCCAGCAAAGCTCAGGAAAAGGCTTTGCTCGAGGCTCGTCGTCTGCATTGTTATCTTTACAATGCTTGCATTGCCCATCGGGAAACCGAGTACCACCTCCACCGCCGAACGGTGACCTACCTGGAACAGCAGAACCTACTCCCCGAATTCAAGCAGGTGTGGGGGGAGTTTGCCCAACTGAACTCCCAAGCCCTGCAAGCTACCGTCAAGCGGGTGGATTATGCTTACCAACGGTTCTTTCGAGGACTGAGTAGGAAGCCGAGGTTCAAGTCCATTCGCCGGTATTCGGGCTGGACGTATCCTGCTCGGTCGGGGTGGAAGGTCAACAGCACGGGAAAGCATGGCACGGTCACACTCAATGACTTGGGCATTACCCTGAAAATGCGCGGTCAAGCCAAGCATTGGGGCGTGCCAACAACGCTGACTATCGTCTACAAGCCGTCCCGGCGGCAGTGGTTCGCTTCGTTGACGGTTGAGGTTGCCATACCAGAGCCTAAGTTTGGGTCGCAGTCGGATTTGCGATATGAGTCCATCGTTGCCTATGACTTGGGTACGGAGACCGCCCTGACGTTGTTTGACGGGGCGGAGTTTCAGGAGATTACTAATCCCCGCTTTACCCAGCGGAGTGAGGAGAAGATTCGCAGAGTGGCCAGACTGAAGCGCAGAAAGCGTGCCCCTAAAAAGGGCGTAAAGGCTTCCAGGAGATGGAAGAAAATTCACCGGCGGGAAGCGCAACTGCAAGCAAAGGCTGCTCGTCAGCGCAAAGACTGGCAACACAAAGTTACGTCAGAGATAGCTTGTCGTTATGGCGAAGCGCTCCGCGCCGCCGTAGGCGAACGGCGTAACGGAGAAGCTGCATGTCAAAGGGATGACCCGCAAGGGTGGGAAGCGCAAGGCAGGGCTAAACAAGTCCATTCTGTCGGTGGGGTTTGGTACCCTCAACCGAATGATTACCTACAAAATCGAGCAGAAAGGTGGTTTAGTTCTCATGTTTCCTACGCAAACCCTCAAGCCCTCGCAACGCTGTCCCAAGTGCGGGGCAGTCCACAAGGAGTGGGCGGACTTGAGCAACCGCTATCATGTCTGCTCGGCTTGTGGGTTTGAGGTACCGAGGGATCGGGGTTCGGTGATGGTGATGTACAACGTTGCCACTCATCGGCAACCGGGGTTGGGAACCGGCCTCGTGAGTCTTGGATGCTTCAGCTCTACTTCAAAGTCCTGCGGGGCTATGAAGCACCTGGGGCAGAGGAAGAGACTAAAATCCTGCCGTCAAGGGGATGGGGCATCAGAAACCCCATCCGCCTATGCGGTGGGGTAGTTCATGATAGCCCAACCTGCCGGCGGGATCCCTATCCGGTAAGATAAAACCAGAAGCAATTCCCAAGCCATGGAGGTTTCCTTGAGGGAGGGATCCAAGATGTCTGTTGCTTGGCTGGCTTCGGTTCTGGCGAGGCGGTCTTGGCTGAGCCGTTTCCTGCGGGGGATGGTGCTTTGCGGGCTGATACTCTGCCTGGGGGTTACTCCGCTGGGATCCCCGGCCCAGGCAGAGGACTACACCAAACGAGATTTGCAGGGGGTGAGCTTTGCAGGGCAAGACCTGAGCGGCTGGAAGTTTCTCAAGGCCAACCTGCGCCAAAGCGATCTCAGCCACGTGAAGGCGGCAGGGGCGAACCTATTCGGGGCCAATCTCAGCAAAGCCAACTTGCGCGGGGCCGACCTGCGGGGGGCCACTTTGGACATGGCCAACTTACAGGGTGCGGATCTGCGAGAAGCGCAACTGCAGGACAGCATGATGTGGCTGGCCCGAGTCGAAGGGATCCAAATTGATGGGGCGGATTTCACCAATGCGTTGATACGGCAAGACGCCCTCTCCATCCTTTGCGAACGGGCCACCGGCGTTAACCCTGTAACTGGTCGGGCCACCCGCGACACCCTCGAATGTAACTAGCCCTCACCCCCTCTCCTCTGGGAGAGGGGAGATCTGGAATCTAGGGCTCAGGAGCTGGGAGCGGCTGCCTCAGAACGGGTGGGCTTGCGTTGAAACTGGCTGAGCAGAGAGTTCCAGGCCAAGCGGGCCATCGACAACAGCCAATTCCCCTCCAACTCCCTAAACAAGTCCATGTTCAGCTTGAAGGCATAATTGGCCTCTGCCACAATGCGGTCGATGGTGGCTTGATCCAGCCCCAATGCATCCATCTGGGCACGGTAGCGCTGCTTGAACTTGCCCTCGTGGGGGATCTGCTCGAAATCGTAAAAAGCTGTTCCTTCCCCTGGCGGCAAGCCCATGGCCCGGCGGGCGATGTTTTTGAGGATTTGGCCACCCGACAAGTCACCGATGTAGCGGGTATAGGCGTGGGCGATCAGGAGAAGTGGATCTTTTTCCACCACTTCTCGGATGCGGTTGACATAGACCTGGCAGGCAGGGGAGGGCTTGACCACAGCGCGCCAATTGGGGCCGATAAAATAATTCAAGTCCTTCTCCAGGCTGGTCTTGCGCCACAGCTCCGGGTAGTAGAACCGGCCCACCAGCGGGTGCTCTCGCAGTTGGGCAAAGCCCTCTTCCAGAGCACTGTAGACAAAGTAGAAATTGCCCACGTAGCGGCTGTAGGCCCGTTTATCCACCACTCCCTTCAGGAAACACTTGATAAACACCATGTTCTCGGCCATGGTGTGGGACTGCTTGGTGCCCTCTCGCAACTGGGCCGACAAGCTGTGGTCCCGGTTATACAGATCACTTTTTTTATTCTGATTGTTCTGACTTTGACTCACAAAACCCTCCTCGCCAACAAACTGTGCTTCATTAGATCACCCGCAGATCACCCGCAAGCCATCCCGAGGTTCCCCCAGCCTGAGAAGCTTTGTAAACCCATTCCCGATCCTTTCTCATGATTGATGGCTCCGCGTCTTGCCCCCTAGCCTGCATCAACAGCGTGCATCTCAAAAGCGACAAAGACCGGCGCCGCGTCCACCCTGGCGACCGGCTGAGCCTGTCAGAACCACCCCTCCGATCCCCAAGGTTGACCGGAAATCCGAGCTGGAGCAGCGGATGATCCGCAAAAACGGTTAAAGATTAGAATAATCTGCTTGAGTGTGAATGGATGTGAACAATCCTTAAGGCATGGCGGAAACCGCCCCTGCCCCGGCAGCCAAAAGGGGATCCCCAGCGGTTTTGCCGAGATTTTCCAGGTGCGCCCTCAAGGGATCCGGACAGCCCCTCGACCTTTGTAACGTTCGTTGACGATCGTTGGCGGGGTTTCTATAATGGAAGGCCTGACTGCAGCGCGACCCCTCCCGAGCAACGCATGACACAATTAGCAGTGCCATCCCCTGTCGCTCCTACCTTTCCTGACCTGGTGGAGATTCAGCGGGAGAGTTTCTTGTGGTTTTTGCGAGAAGGGTTTGAAGAGGAGCTTCTCAGCTTTTCCCCCATCGTCGATTACACTGGCAAGCTGGAACTGCATTTCCTGCCCGAATATCGCCCTGGGGATCCCTCCAAAGGGTACAAGATCAACCGCCCCCGCTACGACCCCGAGGAGGCCAAGCGGCGGGATGCCACCTATCAAGCGCAGATCCGGGTGCCCACTCGCCTGATCAACAAAGAGACCGGCGAGATCAAAGACATGGACGTCTTCATCGGCGAACTGCCCTTGATGACGGATCGGGGCACCTTCATCATCAACGGCGCCGAGCGGGTGATCGTCAACCAAATTGTGCGCAGCCCCGGCGTCTATTACAAATCGGAGCTGGACAAAAACGGGCGTCGCACCTACAGCGCCAGCCTCATCCCCAACCGCGGTGCCTGGCTGAAGTTCGAGACCGACAAAAACGGCCTGGTGTGGGTGCGCATCGACAAAACCCGCAAGCTCTCGGCGGCAGTTCTGCTGAAAGCCTTGGGCCTGAGCGACTCCGAGATTTACGACAACCTGCGCCACCCCGAATTCTTCCAGAAAACCATGGAGAAAGAGGGGCCCTACACCGAAGAAGAAGCCCTAATGGAGCTGTACCGCAAGTTGCGGCCCGGGGAACCCCCCACCGTATCGGGTGGCCAGCAGTTGCTGGAATCCCGCTTCTTCGACCCCAAACGCTACGATTTGGGCCGGGTAGGGCGCTACAAGCTGAACAAAAAGTTAAATTTGAACGTAGCCGAAAGTGTGCGGGTGCTTACCGTCACCGACATTTTGGCCGTCATCGACTACCTGATCAATTTGGAGTACGACATCGGCCATGTGGACGACATCGACCACCTGGGCAACCGCCGCGTGCGCTCCGTGGGCGAGCTGCTGCAAAACCAGGTGCGGGTGGGCCTGAATCGCCTGGAGCGGATCATCCGAGAACGGATGACAGTCTCCGAGTCGGAAAACCTCACCCCGGCCTCTTTGGTCAACCCCAAACCCTTGGTGGCGGCCATTAAGGAGTTCTTCGGCTCCAGCCAGCTCTCCCAGTTCATGGATCAGACCAATCCCCTGGCGGAGCTGACCCACAAGCGCCGGTTATCTGCCCTGGGCCCCGGCGGCCTAAGTCGGGAACGGGCCGGCTTTGCGGTGCGGGATATCCACCCCAGCCACTACGGCCGCATCTGCCCCATCGAAACTCCAGAAGGCCCCAACGCCGGGTTGATTGGATCCCTGGCCACCCACGCCCGCGTCAACCAGTACGGCTTTATCGAAAGCCCCTATTACCGGGTCGAGAACGGCGTGGTGCGCAAAGATCTGGGCATGGTCTACCTCACTGCCGATGAAGAGGACGAGTACCGCGTGGCCCCGGGGGATGTGCCGGTGGATGCCGAGGGCCGCATCACTGCCGACTTGGTGCCGGTGCGCTACCGCCAAGAGTTCACCACCGCCCACCCCACAGAAGTGCACTACGTCCAAGTGGCGCCGGTGCAGGTCATCTCGGTGGCCACCTCCTTGATCCCCTTCCTGGAGCACGATGACGCCAACCGTGCCTTGATGGGAGCAAACATGCAGCGGCAGGCGGTGCCCCTGCTCAAGCCGGATCGGCCCTATGTGGGCACGGGCCTGGAAGCCCAGGCGGCACGCGACTCCGGCATGGTGGTGGTGTCGCGCACCAATGGCGTGGTGACCTATGTCTCTGCCGACGAAATCGTGGTGCGGCCAGACGACGGCGGGGATCCAATTGTCTATCGCCTGCAGAAATACCAGCGCTCCAACCAAGACACCTGCCTCAACCAGCGTCCCCTTGTCTATACGGGGGATCGGGTGGTGGCTGGCCAGGTGCTGGCGGATGGCCCGGCGACCGAAGGGGGCGAGTTGGCTTTGGGCCAAAACGTGTTGGTGGCCTACATGCCCTGGGAGGGCTACAACTACGAAGATGCCATCTTGATCAGCGAGCGGCTGGTCTACGACGATGTCTTTACCTCGGTACACATCGAGAAGCACGAGATCGAGGCCCGGCAAACCAAACTGGGCCCTGAGGAGATTACCCGCGAAATCCCCAACGTGGGGGAAGATGCCCTGCGGGACCTGGATGAGAACGGCATTGTGCGCATTGGGGCTTGGGTGGAGGCCGGCGACATTTTGGTGGGCAAAGTCACCCCCAAAGGGGAGTCGGATCAGCCCCCAGAAGAGCGGCTATTGCGGGCCATTTTCGGGGAAAAGGCTCGGGATGTGCGGGACAACTCGCTGCGGGTGCCCAACGGCGAGCGCGGTCGGGTGGTGGATGTACGCATCTTTACCCGCGAACAGGGGGATGAGCTGCCTCCCGGCGCCAACATGGTGGTGCGGGTCTACATTGCCCTCAAGCGCAAAATCCAGGTGGGGGACAAGATCGCGGGCCGTCACGGCAACAAAGGCATCATCTCCCGCATCTTGCCGATTGAGGACATGCCCTACCTAGCGGACGGCACACCGGTGGATGTGGTGCTCAACCCCTTGGGGGTGCCTTCCCGGATGAACGTGGGCCAAGTGTACGAGTGCCTGCTGGGCTGGGCAGCAGAACATCTGGGAGTGCGCTTCAAGCTGATGCCCTTTGATGAGATGCACGGTTTAGAAGCCTCCCGTCTGACGGTGGAGGCCAAGCTGAGGGAAGCCCGAGAGAAGACCGGCAAGGACTGGATCTTCAACCCGGAAGGCAGGTACTGCGGCAAAATCCAGGTGTTTGATGGTCGCACCGGGGAGCCCTTCGACCAGCCCGTTACGGTGGGCCGCGCCTACATGCTGAAGCTGGTGCACTTGGTGGATGACAAGATCCATGCCCGCTCCACCGGCCCCTATTCTTTGGTGACCCAGCAACCGCTGGGGGGCAAGGCGCAGCAGGGCGGCCAGCGCTTTGGGGAGATGGAGGTGTGGGCTTTGGAGGCGTTTGGGGCAGCCTACATCCTGCAGGAGTTGCTCACCGTCAAGTCCGACGACATGGTGGGGCGCAACGAGGCTCTCAACGCCATTGTCAAGGGCAAGCCGATCCCTCGACCCGGCACGCCGGAGTCCTTCAAGGTGCTGGTACGGGAGTTGCAGTCCCTCTGCCTAGATGTGTCTGTACACAAGGTGGAGGTGGACAGCGAAGGGCAAACCCACGATGTGGAAGTGGATCTGATGGCCGATACCTCCAACCGTCATACTCCCTCTCGACCCACTTATGAATCGGTTACGGCTGAGGATCTCTCGCCATCACCCGCCTTTACCAGAGTGCTCCGCACCGCTGACGCGAATGCCAGCCGCAGCCTTGAGGAAGATGAGGACGAGGAGGAGGAAGAGGACTTTTGAGGGTTGAGAGCGCTCCCCACCCCTGACGCGAACGTGACGGGGATCCCCTTCAACCCACGAAGGAGGGTGGGGCTTCCCTCTCCTTTGGGTTCAGCAAGCCAGGAGGAAAACGGCGATGGCCAAAACAGAGCAACGCTTTGACTACGTCAAAATTGGCTTGGCTTCTCCAGAACGGATCATGGAGTGGGGCCAGCGCACCCTGCCGAATGGTCAAGTGGTGGGGGAAGTCACCAAGCCCGAGACCATCAATTACCGCACCCTCAAGCCGGAGATGGATGGTCTTTTCTGTGAGCGCATCTTTGGGCCGGCCAAAGACTGGGAATGCCACTGCGGTAAGTACAAGCGAGTACGGCATCGGGGGATCGTCTGCGAGCGCTGTGGGGTGGAGGTAACCGAGTCGCGGGTGCGCCGCCACCGCATGGGCTACATCAAGTTGGCTGCCCCCGTCACCCACGTTTGGTATTTGAAAGGGATCCCCAGCCACATTGCCACGCTGTTGGACATGCCGCTGCGGGATGTGGAGCAAGTGGTGTACTTCAACGCCTACGTAGTGGTGGATCCGGGCAATGCCCAGAATCTCTCCTACAAACAACTGCTGACGGAGGATCAATTCCTCGAGATCGAAGATCAGATGTACGAGGAGGGATCCGAACTGCAACTGCCGGAGAACTGGGCCATGATTGGGGCAGAGGCCATCGAGCGCCTGCTCAAGGATATCGACCTGGAAAAAGAGGCGGAGCAACTGCGGGAGGAGATCACCAGTGCTCGCGGCCAAAAGCGGGCGCGCCTGATCAAGCGGCTGCGGGTAATCGACAACTTCATCGCCACCGGATCCCGTCCGGAGTGGATGGTGTTGCGGGTGCTGCCGGTGATCCCGCCGGATTTGCGTCCCATGGTGCAGTTGGATGGGGGCCGCTTTGCCACCAGCGACCTCAACGATCTCTACCGTCGTGTGATCAACCGCAACAACCGCCTGGCCCGGCTGCAGGAGATCATGGCGCCGGAGATCATTGTGCGCAACGAAAAGCGCATGCTCCAGGAGGCGGTGGACGCGCTGATCGACAACGGTCGGCGGGGGCGCGTGGTGGCGGGGGCCAACAACCGTCCCCTCAAGTCCCTCTCCGACATCATCGAAGGCAAACAGGGGCGCTTCCGGCAAAACCTGTTGGGCAAACGGGTGGACTACTCCGGGCGTTCGGTGATCGTGGTGGGGCCCAACCTGCGCATGCACCAGTGTGGCCTGCCCAAAGAGATGGCCATCGAGCTGTTCCAGCCCTTTGTCATCCACAAATTGATCAAGCGGGGCATTGTCAACAACATCAAGGCTGCCAAAAAGATGATCCAGAGCAATGACCCACAGATTTGGGATGTGCTGGAAGAGGTGATCGACGGCCACCCCGTCTTGCTCAACCGTGCCCCCACCCTGCACCGCCTGGGGATCCAAGCTTTTGAGCCAATCCTGGTGGAGGGAAGGGCGATTCAACTTCACCCCTTGGTCTGCCCTGCTTTCAACGCCGACTTCGACGGCGACCAGATGGCTGTGCATGTGCCCCTTTCTCTGGAAGCTCAGGCGGAAGCTCGCCTGCTGATGCTGGCCACCAACAACATCCTCTCCCCGGCCACTGGCGCCCCTATCATCACCCCCAGCCAAGATATGGTGTTGGGGTGCTACTACCTGACGGCGGACAACCCCCACGCGCCAGATATTGGCGATCGCTTCTTCGCCAGCTTGGAAGATGCTCTCATCGCCTACGACCGCGGCGCCATCGGCCTGCACAGCAAGGTCTGGGTGCGCTACCACGGCCCGATGGAGTTGGGCAAGGGCGAAAAAGAGTCCGAGCCGCAAATTATCGAAGAAGCGGGCGGCATCCGCCTCAAGATCACCAACTACCGCCGTATCCGCGAAGATCAAAACGGCAACGTGATCAGCCAGTACATTCGCACCACGCCGGGCCGGATCATTTTTAACAAGACCGTGCAGGATATTTTGTCTGCGTAGTTACCCTCTGCCGTAGGACGGCTCTTCTCTCCCCTTCTCTCTAGCGAGGCATCATGAGCGAAAAAGGACGATTTTCCGCTGGCCTGTCGCGGCAGGCTGCCGACGGCAACAAAGCCGACGCCCCTTTGCCCCCTGTGCCCTTTCGCAACTATCAAATTGGCAAAAAAGAGCTGCGCAACCTAATTGCTTGGTCTTTTGCCCGCTACGGCACAGCCCGCACCGCTCAGATGGCGGATGCTCTGAAGACCCTGGGCTTCAAATACGCCACCCAGGCAGCCGTCTCCATCAGCGTCGAAGATCTGCGCGTTCCCCCCAGCAAGCGGCAGTTGTTGGCGCAAGCGGAAGCCGAGATCGAGGCGGCCACCGAGCGCTACACCCGCGGGGAAATCACAGAGGTGGAGCGCTACCAAAAGGTGATCGACACCTGGAACCAAACCAACGACCAGATCAAGGAGGAGATGCTCAGCAACTTCCGCCAGAACGATCCCCTTAACTCCGTCTACATGATGGCCAACTCGGGGGCGAGGGGGAATGTCTCCCAGGTACGGCAGTTGGTGGGCATGCGCGGCCTGATGGCCAACCCCCAGGGGGAGATCATCGATTTGCCCATCAAAACCAATTTCCGCGAGGGCCTGACCGTTACCGAGTACATCATCTCTTCCTATGGGGCCCGCAAGGGCTTGGTGGATACGGCCCTGCGCACCGCCGACTCTGGCTACCTCACCCGCCGCTTGGTGGACGTGTCTCAGGATGTGATCGTGCGGGAATCTGACTGCGGCACTGAGCAGGGCATCCTTCTGGAATACCTGATGGACGGGGACAAGGTGGTGGTGTCTCTGGAGGAGCGCTTGGTGGGCCGAGTGTTGGCGCGCGACGTGGTGCATCCACAAACCCAGGAGATCCTCGCCCGCCGCAACCAAGAGGTGGATCACGACCTGGCCAAGACGATTGTGGAGGCCGGCATCCGGCAGGTGATGGTGCGTTCTCCCCTCACCTGTGAAGCCAACCGCTCCGTGTGCCGGATGTGTTATGGCTGGAGCTTGGCCCACTCCCGCCTGGTGGATCTGGGGGAAGCGGTCGGGATCATCGCCGCCCAATCGATTGGGGAGCCGGGCACCCAGTTGACGATGCGCACCTTCCACACGGGAGGCGTGTTTACAGGGGAGGTGGCCCGCCAAATTCGCGCCCCCTTTGCGGGTGTGGTGCGGTTCCCGAAAAATCTGCGCACCCGCCCCTTCCGTACCCGCCACGGCGACGATGCTCTACAAGTGGAGGTAAACAACCAAATCATCTTGGAAGGCCCAGATGGTCAACGGGAGTCCTTCGACATGACTCAGGGATCCACCCTGCTGGTGCGGGACGGAGCCCAGGTGCAGCGGGATCAGTTGATTGCAGAGGTGTCCCTGGCCAAGGCCAGCCGTAAGAGCACCGAGAAAGCCCAGAAAGAGGTGGTGGCCGACCTGGCTGGAGAAATTCGCTTTGCCGATCTGCCCATCGAGGAGAAGACTGACCGCCAGGGTAACACCACCTACACTGCCCAGCGGCAGGGATTGATCTGGGTGATGTCTGGACAGGTGTACAACCTGCCTCCGGGGGCCGAGCCGGTGGTGAAAAACGGGGATCGGGTGCAGGCGGGGGATGTGATCGCCGAAACCTCGCTGGTGACGGAGCATGGCGGCATTGTGCGGCTACCGGAGCGCAGCGACACCAGAAGTGGGCGCGAGGTGGAGATCATCAACGCTTCGGTGGTGTTGCGGGAAGCACGGGTACGGGTGGAATCCCACCAGGGGCGGGAACAATTTTTGCTGGACACTTCCAGTGGGCAGACCTTTGTTCTCAAGGCTACTCCGGGCACCAAAGTGGGCAACGATGAGGTGGTGGCGGAGCTGATCGACAACCACTTCCGCAGTCAGACGGGAGGCTTGGTGAAGTTCGCCGGCATTGAGGTGGCACGGCGCGGCAAGGCCAAGCAAGGTTACGAAGTCATCCAGGGCGGCACCCTGCTGTGGATCCCAGAAGAGACCCACGAGGTGAACAAGGACATCTCCCTGCTGAACGTGGACGACGGCCAGTATGTGGAAGCGGGCACCGAGGTGGTGAAAGACATCTTTTGCCAGAATGCCGGTGTTGTCGAAGTCATCCAGAAGAACGACATTCTGCGGGAGATCGTCATCAAGCCGGGATCCCTGCATCTGGTGGACAACCCCGCCGACTTGGAAGTGAAAAGTGGCACCCTAATCCAGCCAGGGCAACCGGTGCTCAGCAGCATCGTTCCCGACCGACTGGTCTACCTGGAACACGTGGAAACTCCCGAAGGCCCAGGCTTGCTGCTGCGTCCGGTGCAGGAGTACGAGATCCCCGACCGGCCCTTGGTGCCCACTCAAGAGTCCACCAGCGAGTCCGGTCGCTCCATTCGTCTGCGGGCGGTGCAGCGGGTTCCCTTCAAAGATGGGGAGCGGGTGAAGTCGGTAGGCCCTGTAGAGCTCCTGCGCACCCAACTGGTGCTGGAAATCGATACCGACGCCCCACAACTGAAGGCCGATATCGAGCTGATCCAAGATGATAAGGATCCAGATATTCGCCGCCTGCAACTGGTGATTCTGGAAACCCTGTTGCTGCGCCGCGACGTGGAAGCGGATCTGACGCAGGGGAGTACCCACACGCGGCTGTTGGTGAAGGAAGGAGACTCCATCGCCAGCGGAGATGTTATCGCCCGCACCGAAATCCAAGCCAAAAAGGCCGGGATCGTCCAAGGGATCCGCCAGGGAGCGGAAGTGGTGCGGCGGGTGCTGGTGATTACCGACGACGATCTGGTGCAGGTGCCCCTGACAGGTTCAGCCAGCGTGGCGGTAGGGGCGCTGGTGCGGGCTGGGGACGAGCTTGCTCCCGGGATCCCTTCTCCACAGTCGGGACAGGTAATGCAGATAACGGACGGCCAAGTGGTGTTGCGGATAGCGCGGCCCTACTTGGTTTCTGCGGGTGCCATTCTGCAGGTACGAGATGGCGATCTGGTGCAGCGGGGGGATTCCCTGGCCCTCCTGGTGTTTGAGCGGGCCAAGACAGGGGACATCATCCAGGGTCTGCCACGGATTGAGGAGCTGCTGGAGGCCCGCAAGCCCAAGGAAATGTGTGTTCTGGCCAAGCGGCCCGGCACCGTTCAACTGAGCTGGCGGGGAGAAGAGCCAGATCTCAAGGTCATCGAAGCCGATGGCACCGTTAGAGACTATCCTGGGCTGCCGGGGCAGAGCTTGATCGTGGTAGATGGACAGCCGGTGGGGGTGGGGGATCCCCTAACCGATGGCCCTGCCAACCCCCACGACCTCTTGGAGATCTACTACGAGTACCATCGCCAAACCTTGGGAGATGACCAAGCCGCACGGTTGGCTCTGCGGGAGGTGCAGCGCTTCTTTGTCAACGAAGTGCAGAACGTCTACCGCTCCCAGGGGGTGGAGATCTCCGACAAACACATTGAGATCGTGGTGCGCCAGATGACCTCCAAGGTGCGGGTGGATGATGGTGGCGACACCATCCTGTTGCCGGGGGAGCTGGTGGAGTTGCGGGAAATCCAGCAGATCAATGCCACCATGGCCATTACTGGAGGAGCGCCGGCCAAATACACGCCCGTCCTGCTGGGGATCACCAAGGCCAGCTTGAATACCGACAGCTTCATCTCAGCGGCCAGCTTCCAGGAAACCACCCGCGTGCTGACTGAGGCGGCCATTGAGGGCAAATCCGACTGGCTGCGCGGCTTGAAGGAAAACGTAATCATCGGGCGCTTGATCCCGGCAGGCACGGGCTTCACCACCTACGAGGAGATTGCCGCCGAGCCGGAGCCTGACGAAGAGGAGGAAGAGCCTGCGGTGTTGCCGGAGCTGCCGCCTCGTTTGATCTTGGAAGATGATCAGTTGATCGACGATTCCACCCCTGCCTTCGACGAGCTAGAGGAGGATGACGACGAGGAGGAGTGAGGCGCTGGGTCTCCAGGATTGGGCCACTTTGCAAACTGAAATCGTCAGTTGCTGCCGCTGCCCCCGCTTGGTGGCCTGGCGAGAGTCAGCTAGAAATCGCAGGAGCCCCGCACTGTACCCGTAGGGTCAGTGTCGGGAGGAATGCGGAAGTTATGATAGAACCATGACCCAAGTCCTGA